>JAKEGR010000294.1 GCA_022615465.1 Planctomycetota bacterium
AGCAATGGATTAGCGTACATCAGGCGAGCCTTCAGCGGAATACTTGGTTCCTTACCAACCCCAATGCGGGTCGCAGGATCACCGATAGTAGCTTGTCCGGCCAAACTCCGTCATAATATAGCCAGATCGTCTGCCCCTTCGAATAAGGAGTACCTTCGATGCGCTGCTCTACGACCAACCGCCGCGACTTCTTACGACAAACTGCCTCGGCAGCAGCCGCGGCAACGGTGATTTCCGGCCGTTTCACCAGCGCTCGCGCCGACGAGGCCAGACCGCCATCCAAAAACGACCGTCCGAACGTCGCGTGCATCGGCGTCGGGGACCGGGGGATGGCGATCTCCAGGCAGGCGGCTCAATTCGGCGACATTGTCGCTGTCTGTGACGCCGATCTGATGCGCGCCGAAAGGGCCAAATCGGAGTTTGGCGGAACAGCAGACGTTTACCAGGACTACCGCCGCGTTCTCGACCGTTCTGACATCGATGTCGTCATCAACGGTACGCCCGACCATTGGCACACGCTCATCAACATCAGCGCCTGTCGAGCCGGCAAAGACGTTTACGCCGAGAAGCCGCTCACGCTGACGATTGACGAGGGTAAAATCCTGCGAAACGTCGTTGAAGAGACCAAACGCGTGGTGCAGGTCGGCACGCAGCAGCGAAGCGAGAAGCCGTTCCAAACGGCAGTCGAACTGGTCCGCAACGAACGGATCGGAAAGCTGAAACAGGTCTGGGTCGTGTTGCCCTACTACAGCACGAAAGGAGGACCGTTTCCCGAGGAACCGGTCCCCGATTCACTCGATTGGAACCTCTATCAGGGTCAATCGCCCGTGCATCCCTACTGCACGCCCAGAACGCAAGGCAACTTCCGCTGGTGGTACGAATACGCCGGCGGGATCACGACCGACTGGGGCAATCATCACATGGATATTGCCCACTGGGGAATGAACTGCGAAACAACCGGGCCGACTTCGGTCGATGCTCGCGGTCTCTTTCCCAACCAGGGGCGACCCGACTGCTACAACACGGCCGACCGCTTCTTCTCGCGAATGATTTACCCGAACGGCGTCGAGTTGTTGTATTTTGCGGCGCTCGGCGAAAAGCTCTCGTACGGCAAGGTGGAAGAACATGCACCCACCAGCGAGGACCAGGTCGCGTGGTTGTTCGGCGACGGCGTTCCGGACGAGATCAAGGCGTATTCGCGGAACGGCGTCATGTTCATCGGCAACAAGGGCCATGTCTTCGTCAACCGTGGCGGCCTCCATGGCAAGCCGGCCGACGAACTGGCCGAAAACCCCCTTCCCCAAGACGCCTGGCGCGTCCGCCCAAGCGACAACCATATGGGAAACTTCTTCGCCTGCGTCGCCAGCCGCGCGGAGCCTGTCTCACCGGTTCGCGTTCAGCATCGCACGATCACCGCCTGCCACCTGACGAACATCTCGTTGCGGCTCGGACGCCCGATGCAATGGGATCCGGCTGCCGAACGCGTCCTCGGCGACGACGAGGCTCAATCATGGCTGCGGCGGGAGCAGCGGCCGCCCTATCGAATCGGCTGACCAAGCAATAGGGTGGGTGGTTCTGTCGGCAAGACCAACGCCTCACTCGCTCAATGCCTTGCTGCCGGCAGAACCACCCACCCTGGAATCTCAATAACAGCACTTGAAATCAAAGACAGCCGCTACAAACTAAGGCGAAGAGATGGCCGAAAAATGGACCAGCCCCCGACCGCGTTACCACGGTCCACGGACGTAGTGGACGCCGAATTGCGTCGTGTCGCTCGGCCAAACCGGGGTTGGCCCGAAGGGACCGCCAAACGGCCCCGCCCCTGGCCAATTCCGCTGGAACTGATGGTCGATCCGCGAGATGCGGGAACTCGCCACGCCCCAGCCCCAATTGGTTTGCAGGTTGGCGGTCGGCGGCACCACGAGTGCGACTGGTGCGCCATATTCGGTGTGATAGTAGTTGCCGTTCCAGTTGTAGGCCTTGGCTCGGCGTACGGGCAACATATACCCGACGGGCGTGACGGCCGAGGCGTTCGGAACGTCGGTTGCCATGCCAGTCAGAACGGTGGCCGCCGCCAGCAGCAAAATGGAAAGTCGTCGCTTCATGTTCGTCTCCGCGGAAGGATCACGCTTGGGTGGCACTACTGGCTTGTCCAGCAGTGTCTGACCCACATGGCAGCTTTTTCAATGGGCAGCTAGAACCTCAGGCCCGGATGGTAGAAATCGTTGTGGAGCGTCCACATGTTGTTCGTCCGCAGCGGATGGAGTTCAGCGGCCCAGTTCTGACGCGTCAGTCCCAAAGTACCGTAACGGACATTGGTGCGTCGCCAGCCCGCGCCAGGATTATAGGTGTAGTAGGACCGATCATGCCTGTAGAGAAACTCGTGTGGCATGAAGGGCTGATAGGTCACGTAGGTGTGCCCCACGTGCGGCGGCACGGGCAGCGGCGCGGGATACATGCCGGCCGCGGCACCGTTGTTCGGCCCCGGCTGGGCATAGTAGTTGTAGAACAAATCCTTTTGATGCTGATAACTGATTCGGCGTTTCCCGTTCCAGCCGTCGGCCGCTTGGACCGAGCTATTCTGAAACCGAACGCCCTGCCAGGCGAGCATGCCGATTAGCGCCGCAACGCCGATTCTTACCATGTTCTTCCGCATCGAATCTCCCTTGTCGTTGGATGTGGATGCAAGCCGTCCGGACGTCGCGCGGACCAAACCGCGATTCTTGAGTCACTTGCGGATCATCAACGTGAGCGTCCATCGTCGCCAATCGCGGGTGGAAAGATTCCCCCAAACACGCGGCGAAGAAGGACGCGGGCGGCAGGCGTGGGATCTCGTCTAACAGTCTGTTGAAGAAGTGCTTCGTCAGCGAGTTGTTGAAATTCGTTCGAGTGCAAGGAGCGAAATCGTAGGCATATCCGCCCGATACGACGAGATTTTGCGACGCCGCAATCGGACGAATCTCAACAACGTAGCCGATCTGACTTCTTCAACGGGCTGCTAAGCCGCCGGCTGGAAAGTTCCCTCAATGGTGTCGGCAAGCGCGCTCCGTGCGGGTGAATCTTTATGTAGCGGATAATCCAAACGCAGGCATTCTGCCGTGGATACAGCCTGAAATGCGTCTGGGTCGGCCTCTCCCGGCCGGGTATAATCGGCACAGTCGATATAGATTCACATCGCTCCTCGGCGGTGATTCCCGTGAGTTGGAGATTGTCGAGTTGGCCGCGAAGCCCACGAAGAGACCCGCAAGAAAACCAGACAAGCAACCTGTGAAGAACGTCCCAGGGGGGGCCGGTGCGCGCCGAGTTCGCCGGGCGGACACACCCGGCTCGAATGGCCATGCCCAGACAGACCCAGCCTTCGACGCTCCTTCGACCAACGGCGAGGCCGTCGAAGAGTCGGCCATGAGTCCCGTCGTCGAGCCGGAACGCCGCCGTCGGGCGACCGCTCAGTCGATGGCGGCCAAGCAGCGCGACATCTCGGTCAGCGAATTCTTTGCCAAAAACCGCCACTTGCTCGGCTTCGACAACCCCCGCAAAGCGCTGCTCACTACGGTCAAGGAGGCGGTCGACAATTCGCTCGACGCTTGCGAAGAGGCGGGCATCCTGCCGGAGATATGGGTCCACGTCGAGCAGACCGGCCCCGATCGCTTCAAGGTGGGCGTGCAAGACAACGGCCCCGGCATCGTCAAGAAGCAGATTCCGCTGATCTTCGGCAAGCTCCTGTACGGCTCGAAGTTCCACCACCTCCGCCAAAGCCGCGGGCAACAAGGCATCGGCATCAGCGCGGCCGGCATGTATGGCGTGCAGACGACTGGCAAGCCGGTGAAAATCATCTCGAAGGTGGCGGCCAAGAAACCATCCCATTACTACGAGATTCAGATCGATACGAAAAGGAATGAGCCGCAGATTCTCAACGGCCGGGGCGAAGGGGTCGACATTCCGCCGGGCAGCAAGGGCGCCGAATATATTGCCAAGCACGGCATCGAATGGGTCGACCAGCCGCACGGCACGCGGGTGACGATCGAGCTTCAATCGAAGTTTGTCCGCGGCCGGGGCAGCGTCGACGATTATTTGACCCAAACGGCAATCGCCAATCCGCACATCGCGCTCCATTACACCGACCCGGAAGGAAACGCCCGCGACTATCCCCGTTCGGCCGACCGGTTGCCTGCCGAGCCTAAGGAGATCAAGCCCCATCCCTACGGTATCGAACTGGGCCGGCTGATCGCGCTGCTGCACGAAGCTCCCAATGAGACCGTCTCGCAGTTCCTGACCACGACCTTTACGCGCGTGTCGCCGGCCATTGCCCGGAAAATCTGTCACACGGCCAAAATCTCCACCCGTGCGAGCACACGCCGCATCGGCCGCAAAGAAGCCGACGCTCTCTTCCAAGCAATCCAGGCCACGAAGATTGCCGCCCCCGCCACCGATTGCATTTCCCCGATCGGCGAAGTGCTGATCCTCAAGGGCCTGCATCAGGTCGTGCCCGGCGAATTCTACGCCGCCGCCACGCGCCCGCCCGCTGTTTACCGCGGCAATCCGTTCCAGATCGAGGTCGGTCTTGCCTACGGCGGCCAGGCCGCCATGCAGCACGTCTCCAAGGAGATGCTCCGCGATCTCATTGATGAAACCGATGCCCGCACGATTCGACAGTTCCTCATCCACACGTTCAACGGCCTGGGCAGCGACGCCGCCGATCGCATTCTCAAGGGGTCGGGTCTCGGCACCCGGCAATCGCCCTCGAGCCTCAAGCCGAAAGAAGTGGAGGGGCTGCTGGCGGCGATGAAGGGCGTCAACGTCTCCGAAGGTCAGACGATGGAAGTGCTGCGCTATGCCAACCGCGTGCCGTTGCAGTTCTCGCCGGCAAGCTGTGCGATCACGCAGACGATCCTCGGCACCAACTGGCGAAGCTATGGCCTGTCGCAGTCGCGCGGCGGGATGCCGAAGGGACCAGTCACGGTGATGGTCCATGTCGCCAGCGTGTGGGTGCCCTTCACCAGCGAATCGAAAGAGGCGATCGCCAGCTATCCGGAAATTCAAAAGGAGCTTCGGCTCGCCCTGCAGGCGGTTGGCCGCAAGCTGGGCATGTATGTGCGGCGACGGCTGAAGGTCAAGCAGCAAAGCGACCGGCGGCAGATCTTCTTGCGATATCTGGGCGAGGTGGCCACGGCCGTCAGCGAAATCAACGCGGTCGACCGGTCGGCCCTCTACGAACAACTTCTTTCCGTGGCCAAAAAGCGCACTGCCGACGCCGATGTGAAGCTCAACGACCGCGGTCGGCCGATCGAGGAAATCCAGGAACTGGAACAGGACGCCAACGTTCTCATCGTCGATCCGACCGCGGCCCCCGTCGCGATCAACCGCGCGCCGGCCGCTCCTGAACAGACAGAATGAGTTTTCTCGCGCAGAGAATCTTTAACCAATCCCGATAGACAACATGGCCAAGAGACTTATCCGACGCAATCGCGACGCCGTTGCGGAAGCGAAAGAAGTCGCGGCGAAGCTCACGCCGCGCGACAAGAAAACGATGACGAGCATCGTCGGCCTGGCCGATGGCGTCGTGGCGGCCGCTGAAAAACGCCGCGACCCGCACGTCGACATCCCCTCGCGCACGCTCTCCAACATCCGCTACAGCCCCCGCAAGCGGATCATCGAGATGGGCAACTCGACCAATCGCCGGCAACTCTTTGATCTGTCGCAGGCCAAGGCCTACATGCGAACCATGCTCGTCGCCAGCGGCTGCAAAAAACTTCTCACCCAGGGCAAGACGACCAGCCTCCGGGGTATGTATTACATGCTCAAGCACACGATCGAGGGCACCAAGGAAAACACATTCGATGAGCAGAGCGAATGCGACACGGTCATCGAAGACGTCGAAGTGCTGCTCACCAGCCTCCGCGAGGAGCTGCACCTCTACGCCGACAAGCGCGGCGAAATGGTCGGCAACATCATTCTCAACGATAGCGGCGACGAAATCGATTGCTCCCGGATGGGCTCCGGCGGCTACGCGATTCCTTCGATCGTCGAGCCGGAAGTGATCCGGCTCGATCCAAAGAAATGTGACGCGAAGTTCGTCTTGCACGTCGAAAAAGGCACCGTCTGGCAGCGGTTCAATGAAGATAAGTTCTGGCGGAAGCACCATTGCATCCTGACGCACGGCGCCGGCCAACCGCCCCGCGGCGTGCGGCGGATGCTGCACCGCTTGCACAACGAGTTGAAGCTGCCGATCTATTGCGTGCTGGATAACGACCCCTGGGGCTACTACATCTACAGCGTGCTCAAGCAGGGTTCCATCAATCTGGCGTTCGAATCGCAGCGGATGGCAATTCCCGACTGTCGCTACCTCGGCCTGCGCAGCAGGGACTTCGAACGCTGCGATCTCTCCGACAGCGTCAAGATCGCCCTCAACGAAAACGATCGCAAGCGCGCCAAGCAGATCGCCGGTTATCCCTGGTTCGCCAAGAAACGCGACTGGCAGCGCGAGATCCAGAAGATGCTGCAAAACGACTTCAAACTCGAGGTCGAATCGCTGATCTCCAAGGACATCAGCTACGTCACCGAACAGTACGTCCCCGCGCGCCTGGCCGAACAGGATTGGTTGGATTGAGATGTCTAGCGTCGGTGGCCACGCCGAATCCGTCGCCAAGGGGTTCGGAGTCCACCACCCCCGCCAGGCTGCCCGACGAACCGCATCACTCGAGGCCAAGGCGACTGGCTAGGTCACCTTGTACGACGGAAAGAGCATCGGCCGAAAACATGGACCTGAACCCTTCGTTTTGGACTTTGCAGTTCTCCTGCCCCCCTCGCGAAGCGGGGACCGCCTGCGGCCCTCAACCGGTGCGGCGAAACCGCACGAGGAGAACCGCCATCACCGCCGGCAGCAGCAGCAACAAGCTGGCCGGTTCGGGGACGGCCAGCA
>JAKEGR010000038.1 GCA_022615465.1 Planctomycetota bacterium
AGGGCCAGGCGTGGCAAACCTGGAACGGCGAGATGCGTTCCCTGCTTCCAGAACAACAGGTGAAACGCGGCGCCGAACGGGGCAGTTGGGATCCGCGCGGCGATCGCTGGGGAAGTTACGGCGGCAGGCTCTACGTCACGTGCCTGTCGCTGTATATCCTCGAAGTCTATTATCGTCACTTGCCGCTCTATCAAACCGGCTTGCTCGATGGCGCGGGTTGATCAATCCCCGAGCGACCTATTCTCAACCAATTCATAGCGGCGAATCTTGCGATCCAACGTGGATCGCTCGATGCCCAGGATGGATGCTGCGCGGCTCTTATTCCAGTCTGTCCGTTGCAAGGTATCGAGAATATGCTGCCGCTCTACGTCAGCCAACGAGGCCGGCTCCGATTTTGCCGGCCGTCCCTCGGCCGGGCCGGTATCCGTGTCGCCAGCCGTGCGGAGCGTCGAAAGCACCAAATCATCGTGGTCGATGTACTCACCACGGCTCAATACCACTGCCCGTTCGATCACGTTCTTCAACTCGCGCACGTTTCCCGGCCAGCGGTAGCGCAGCAGTTCTTCCATTGCGCGAGGCGTAAATCCCCTGATCTTACTGGCGGTCTCGGTGATGAAGCGATGCAAGAAATATTCGGCGAGTTCGGGAATATCCTCCGGCCGTTTCCGTAGCGATGGAACAACAATTTCCAGGACGTGGAGCCGGAAATACAAGTCTCGGCGGAATCTCCCTTCGGCAACGTCTTTCTCCAAATCGCGATTGGTTGCCGCGATCACTCGCACGTCCACCTTGATCGCGTCACTCCCCCCCACGCGCTCGAACGGGTGCCCCTCCAGCACTCGCAGGAACTTCGCCTGGATCGTCGCGCTCATCTCGCCGATCTCATCCAGCATCACCGTGCCCTTGTCGGCCGCTTCGAACTTGCCGATCTTGCGTTCGGTCGCCCCGGTGAACGCACCCTTCTCATGCCCAAAGAGTTCGCTCTCGAGGAGCGTTTCCGAGAGTGCCGCGCAGTTCAAGCAAACAAACGGGCCTTTACGGCGCGGCGAGGAATAATGTACGGCCCGCGCCACCAGCTCTTTGCCAACGCCGCTCTCGCCGCGGATCAACACGGTCGCCCGGCTGGGCGCCGCGAGGGCAATGTCGTGCTCAACCTGCCGCATCAACTCACTCGATCCGACGATCTCGCTCTCGGCTCCCAGTCGCTCACGGAGTTGCTCATTCTCATCGCGAATCTGATTGAGGTTCTCGGCAAGTTCCTGTTGCCGGCTGAGATTGTCGAGCGCCACCGCCACCGTGTCGGCCACGGCCAGCGTAAATTCCAAATCATCGGGATCGGTTGGTCGGCCCACATCCGTCGAATACAGGTGAATGACCCCGAGCACCTTGCCACTGCTGCGGATTGGCGCGCAGATTACGCTTGTCGCAAGAATTTCTCCCTTGCTGTCTCGGCTGCCAAGCTGGCTGTCGTCCATGATGTTCCGAGCCAGGACTGCCTGACCGTCGCGCATCACCGTGGATGCCAGAAACTGCGACACACGATGATACCGATGGGGCGAATCGCTACGCGACGCCACCAAGTCGAGTTGATCGACGTTTTTCGCGGTCGGCCGGCGAGATGGCAACAGCACTCCGCCGGCGTCCGCTTGCGTTCCCTCGAACAGACCATCCAACGCCGTGTTAGCCAGCGTGATCACATCGGTTGCCTTTGCCAATTCGAACGCCAGTCGGCACAGGTTCGCCGCCGCGCGTCCGACCTTGGGCAGCGAAACATCAACTTCCTCCTCCTCCGGTGGTTCGAGAAAACGGCTCTGCCCGCGCCGGTGCGTGATCGTTGTCGGTTCGTACGTTTCGAGGACGCTTTCATCGTCGCTGTCGCTTGCGGTCGGATCCTGGTCGTTCTCGACATCCTGCGAGGATCGCAACAACGTATGCGAATCGGGAAATGCCTGCGACAAGTCATGCACAAACGCCAGGTGCGAATTGCCAATCCGCAGGACATCACCTGCTTGTAGTTGATAATCCGATAGAACCCGCTGCCCATCGACTACCGTGCCGTTGCGGCTATCGAGATCGCGCAGCGTCCACTGCCCTTGCGTCTGGAATACTTCGGCATGGTTGCGGCTGCAACGTTCATCCTTGACGACGATCGCATTCGTGGGTGCGCGGCCAATCGTAATTGACTCGCCATCGACCAGCCGAAATACGTCGGTCCATTTCGAGCCTTCACGAATTACCAGGTATGCCGTCATGGAAAAGCAACAGGGGGACAAGCCAGCACCGGTGGCCGATAGGCAATTGGATCACGCACCTCTCAGGGCAACCTCACGACGCACGGGGGTGCCGCCACTGAGGCCACCCCTGGCCACGGCCCGCAGAACGCCCCCTCTACAACTTATTCCGGATGGGGGGCTGGATTCAAGTCGTGTGGCACAGAACCGCCCAGCCCATCAAGGGTTACGGCGATTCGCCTGGCTTGGCTCAGAACAGGAGTCACGCGGCAGCCACGGCGGAAAACCGCGGTATTAGTGGGTTGGGCGCCCCCGGAAGGTCGTATTTCCCCCGGCAAAGCTGCCGGACGACGAAAATTGTTGAAACCACCGTGTTTAGCGACTAATCTGGAGTAAGAAAGGTTGTCGATCCGCTTGCGGTTCAACCACCACCAATCAATCTGGGAAACAGATTCGCGTCCGTTGTTGGATCGTACGATCCGGCAAAGGGGGCGATGGAGGCAATCGGTATGTCCCGTGGCTTAAGTCTTAACTTGATTCGACGGCACACGCTGCTGATCCTTGCAGCCACGTTTTGCTGTTCTGTCAGTGTTGCACAAGTAAGGCCGTTCTTCCCTACTGCCACGGTTGGTGGCGTGAAGATTGATGCCGATGGCGTCGTCTCGAATCCGGAAGTGGCGGAGCTTGGCGAACTACAAGCCGCCTGGCAAAGAGGGATCGCGGAAGTGCCCGCTGACCTCCAGCAACCGGCCGAGCTCCGCTTTATCTCGCTCCGCAAGGTCGAGGAACAAATTGCTGCCGCTCGCGCCGCAAATGTGGAACTTCCCGAAGCTGTACAATACCTCGGCGGTTTGCAGCGTGTGCGGTACGTGCTGGTGTACCCTGAACGCAAGGATATCGTGCTCGCTGGCCCGGCGGAAGGGTGGCGCGTCGATGATCGGCGCGGCAACGTCGTTGGCTCGACGACCGCCCGCCCCGTCCTCCTGCTCGACGATCTGATGGTCGCGCTACGCGTGGCCGAGTCGTCCAACGCCAGCGGCATTAGCTGCTCGATCGATCCGACGCCCGAGGGCCTCCTGCGCATGCGGCAGCTTTCCGGCCAACTGTCGGCCCGCGATGGCGTTGAATTGGCGGCCCGTCAGATGGAAGAAGCAGTCGGCCCGCAGGCGATCACGATCACAGGTGTTCCGGCCACAAGCCACTTCGCTCGCGCAATTGTTGCCGCCGACTTCCGCATGAAGCGCCTGGCCATGAATTTTGAGCCGGCCCCGGTGGACGGTCTGCCGAGCTTTCTGGAGATGGTTCGCTCTCGACGTGCCGGACTCCACAACATGATGCCACGGTGGTGGCTTGCGGCCAACTACGAGCCGCTCCGTCGCGATGAACAGGGTCTCGCCTGGGAACTCCGCGGCCAAGGCGTGAAGTGTCTTACGGAGCAGGATTTCCTTAGCCATGCAGGGCAACGCGAGCACACAGGCAAGGCCGACGCGACGGCGCAACAATGGGCCGATAACTTCACCGCGAAGTTTGACGAGCTTTCCCGCGAAGATTCCACGTTTGGCGCGCTCCGTAACGTGATGGACCTGGCGGTGGTGGGCGCGCTGCTGGCCAAGGAAGGATTGATGGAAGCTTCTCGACTCGATGCACCAAACCTCCTGGGCAACGAACGGCTCGCCGAGTTTCCTGCGCCGCGCAGCGTCGCTTCCCAAGCCAGCTTCGTTAAGGCCGGCCATAACTGGATCGTCAGCGTTTCGGGCGGTGTGCAGATATTCCCCTGGCAAGTGGCCGATCGCACGGAACTAGCGACCGATCTGGCCAGCCCCCGCGACGGGCAACCAGCCGCGCACGAAACTGCCTGGTACTGGCAGAAATGAGCCGATGATTCCAGGTGGTCAGGCCGTGGCGCACCCGCGACTTGACCTCCGCCGCCCCCCCTAGCCCGAACATTGTTCCTTGCGCGTTCTCGCATGAGGATTGGGGACTTCTTGCGGAATAGGGTGTTCTTCACGTTCACAGTCCATGCCGGAACCACGCGAAACACTTGAGCAGTTCGATGTGCTTGTGGTCGGTGCCGGTGCGGCCGGGCTGATGGCTGCTGCCCGCAGCGCCGAACGCGGCCGACGGACGTTGCTATTGGAAAAAAACCGCAAGCCGGGCGTGAAAATACTGATATCGGGCGGTACGCGGTGCAACATCACGCACGACTGCGATGCGGCGGGCATCATCGCGGCCTTTGGGTCCGCGGGGTCGTTCCTCCATTCGCCGTTGGCTGCCCTTGGACCGCGCGAACTCGTTGAACTTTTCGAGGCCGAGGGGTTGAGGACCAACGTGGAGCCAAGCGGCAAGATATTTCCTCAGACTGATCGGGCCGTTGATGTGCTGAACGCGTTGCTGCAAAGGCTCCACCGCAGCGGGGCGGAGCTTTCGCTCGGTGAAGCAGTCACCGACATCGGGCGTGATGATGGTACGTTTCGCGTGGAGACGAAGCAGCGGATGCTGACCTGTGACAAACTGGTAATCACCACGGGCGGCAAGAGCTATCCTGGCTGCGGCACGACAGGCGACGGGTATGTCTGGCTCGCTGGGCTTGGCCATACCATCCGCCGGCCGCGGCCCGCGCTCGTGCCGCTGTTGAGCGAAGACCGATGGGTGCGCGAATTGGCGGGCGTCACGGTTCCGGACGTTCTGGTCCGAGTCGTCAAGCGGCAAACGGATCGCGGTGAGGAGAAACGGCCTATCGGACAACGACATGGTGCCCGCAAGTCGTCTGGCACTCTGATCGAGCGTCGTGGCTCGCTGCTGTTTACTCACTTTGGACTGTCGGGCCCCGCGGTGCTGGATGTTAGTCGCGCGGTGACTGGCACGGCTCACCCACGCGAAGTTTTACTCAGCATCGATTTTGTGCCGGATCTCCGAAGCGAACCGCTCGATGACGAGCTTCGTCTGGCGGCAGCAGCTGACGGCAAACGGCTGGTCGCCAATCTCGTGGCGGAAAAATTGCCGCGGCGACTCGTCGATGCGCTGCTGGCTCGCGCAGAAACGCCACACGATCGCCGCTCGGCCGAATGGACCAGGTCCGAGCGATCACGACTCATTGAACAATTGAAGAATTGCGAAATCGGTGTGACGGGGAGTCGCGGCTTCGACAAGGCCGAGGTCACTGCGGGTGGCGTGGCCCTCGAAGAAGTGGATTCGCGTACCATGCAAAGCAAGCTCGTGCCGAATATGTATTTGGCCGGCGAGATTCTCGACCTGGATGGATTTATCGGCGGTTACAATTTCCAGGCGGCCTTCAGCACCGGTTGGCTGGCGGGCGATCGTGTGTGATGGCAGAACAAAAGCAGCTTCAGAAGAGATCGAACTCTGGCAGCCAGTTGGCCCAGAACTCGTCGAACCAGGCCTGCCGGAGATGCTCGCGATTGGCAGAAGCGATATCAAATCGTGACGCCTCATCCGCCGCCGCATTGGAACGGATCTGGTTCTCGCCCCCTCTTTCCGCAACGTTCTCCAGGATCGCCAACTCCAGTTGATTGACGGCAAGGAAACATGATGCCTGCGAAACATCTTCAACAGCGGAACTCGTGCCGGAAACGAACGGGCTATCCGCGCGCTCGGTGAGTTGAATTGCGGAGGCCGCCACCACCCGCTCTGGCAACGGTTCGACCGGCACGCGATCCGCCGCCTCTTGAGTTCCCGCCGAGGCAGGCAATATCATCTCGCCGAAGTACAACTTCCACACGTTGTAATCGCCAGCGTCGATTATTGTGCTGCCATCGCCATCGGCGCCTGAATACATGGGCACGGACAGACCGAGGTGATCTCGCCACACGGTGTAATCGGCCGCATCGACCACCTCATTTTCGTTGTAATCCCCCGGAAGCAGCGGCATTTCGGATTGCACTTCCAATGCTCCAATATCAATGCAATCGCCATCCACGCCGTTGCCATCCTCGACGCGGGCAAATCCACTTCCACGCTGATCAAACAATGGCACGCCGCCGACTCCGCCCATGGCCGCGGGATCACCAGCATCAATCGCCGGACTGCCTGTCAGCAAAGCATGAGTCAGCGTTGGTCCACCGTTGTACGCGAGCAGCCCGACTTGCGGGTCCGCCGCACTGACAACGCTGCCTTCGAAGCCGACTTTTTTGCGAACCAAATTGTACGTGCCGCTGGAGGAAACACTCCCACCATTGTCGTAACCGACAACGAGTTCGCTGATCGCGGGATCGTATTCGGCCTGGCCAATGATCGTGTGGTTGATGACCGCGCTCGCGGTGTTGTTGATCCCGTCGGCGAAGACGTAGACGCCTCGCCCCGCGGCCGCCGTGCTGTTGGTGATCGTGCCGTGGTTGATCGTTATCGTTCCATTGAGGACGTAGATCGCACCACCCCAGGCGAGGCCAGTAACGTTGCCGTTGTAAGCAGCATTGCCAGAGAATGTAGCATTTCGGACGACCACGGTTCCGCCATCGCTGTACACCGCGCCGCCACGTCCTATTCCGTGGGTGCCGCCAGCCGCAGCCGCGCCGCCATGGACCTGATTGCCGTAGAGCGTGCTTGCCACGATTTGCAGCGTGCCTTCATTGAGCACTGCTCCTCCGCGACCATCGCTGCCATCGGGTTGAATCAACGTGCCTGCCTCACCCCGCGCCAGCCCACCGGTCAGCATGATCGATTCGAGTGTGAGGTCGCCGCCCGCGGCAACGCGGAAGAGGCGCATCTCGCCGACGGCCGCATTGCGCGCGATCGTGATGCCATTGGAATTGCCGCGGAGGGTGATCGGCGTCGTGATCAGCAGCCCCGAAGGACCAGCGACCGAGTCGCCGATGAACGATAGATCGACGTTGCCGCTCAGACTTGAGTGGAATTCGATCGTGTCCGCGCCGCTGCCGGCCGGGGAGTCGCCCACCGCCGAGTTGCTGTTAGCGGCCAACACCGCCTCGCGGAGTGTGATCATGCCATCGGTGGTCGGAGCGCCGGGATTGAAATTATCCAGCAGCGAATCGACTGTAATCACGGCCAGCATATGCCGCCCTTCGAGCGGCTCGAACGCGAGGCGTCGCCCATGCCGATTCGCGCCAGCGCGTTTCCGCCCGCCGCGATTGCCGCCCGAACGTGGCGCATTTCCATATCGATCAACTTGGACTCGCTGACTGTGGATCGCCATTCGACTTCCTCTCGCAACCGCTCGTATTCGAGAACTCTTTTCCAGGCCGTGCAATCTCGCCAGCTTAACTCACTGACAGAGAAAAGCAAGCATTTCTTTGCTATAGTTGAGAAACTGGAAATCAACGCAGATCGCTGTGCTGGGCTGGTCGCGGTTGGCCGTGCAGGTAGTCTGGGCCGCAATGAGGTTTCCAGCAGGCATCGCTACGAGTGTATTTCCGATCAATTTGGACATTATCCCTTGGCAATAGCGGTGAGAACAAACATGGCCTACGAACGGTTCGAATCCAATGAATTGACGTTGCGAGACCGGCTGGCGATCGATCGCACGCGGTTGGCGAACGAAAGAACGGTGTTGTCGTATCTTCGGGCGGCTTTCATGCTGCTCGTGGCAGGCGCGACGGTCATCAAGTTGTTCGGTGACTCACATGCTGCCGTGGCGACCGGCTGGGCGCTCATCGCCATCGGGGTTGGCGTCGCGCTGTTCGGCGGTCGGCGATTCGCTGCGATGCGCCGCGCGATCGACCGCGCGATGCCGCCAGCCTCTTCCTAATAGCGTGGTTCTCGCCAGTGCAGCCAGGCGGGGCGCGCCACCCGAAAGACCGCGTGTGACAGGCTGCTAGACGTCAACGATCGCGCGCAGGCAGTCGTGAAACCCGCGAATGCCCTGTTCCATGGGTATCTGGTATGGCCCTGGGACGTCCACGCCGCGGTCGTAGAGGGCACGGCGGCCATCCTGAAGAGCCACGGACGCAACGTGGTCTTCTTCCGTTACTTCGTCGAGCACCGCCAGGCAGGCCTGGACAAAGTCGCGGCGCGACTCGGCAATCCTCCGATCGAAATAGTACTCACTGTGGAGACGCGTGCGAGTGGGGGTCAAAGGCATATACGTCGTCACCACCAAGGCCCCCGGATACCATTCGACGAGTTGACCCGAGAACAGGCAGAGCCAAATCGCGGCATACGGCGGGCGCTGGCCTTGCAACA
>JAKEGR010000039.1 GCA_022615465.1 Planctomycetota bacterium
GGATATTTTTGTATTGCGCGGCCCACTCCCCTCCGATCAGGGTAGTTCAGACAGGACGAAGGAAACGACGGCCGACGACGGCACAGCGAGCGAACAGAGGCCGGCGGCGGATGAACAAACGCCGCTTGAAGGCTGGCAACCGATTCGCCTTCACGGCCGCGAGCAGGAAGACCAATCTGTCACTTTCGTGGATCGCAGAACCGGAACCCGGCACGTCGTCGCCTACGAGCCGAAATCAATTGCGCGACTGCAAAACGATCCGAATTATGTCACGGTCGCTCAAGGAAGTCAGGGGGAAATGGGCATCGAGGACGACAATTCACGCCCCCTTCCACCCGATTCGGGTGAGTGGTTCGTGCAGCACGCATTGGGTCTTGGCGGCGTCCGCGCGTTCCGTGGTCCGTGGGATCCCTTGCCCGAAATAATCGTCCCAATCGATGCCGATGGTGAGATCGAACTGATGCGGCGGCTACCGCCTGAGATAAGGATGTCTCTTCGTACGGTACGCAATTGGACGTCGCGACACGGTCTTGCACCCGATCAAGCGAGCCAAGATTTTGCTGATTTTTTGGTGCCGGGCGTCGGGCTGGCGCCAGTTACCGAATTTCGCGTGTTCATCACGCTATTTGTCCTGTTGATCGGACCGTTCAATTACTGGCTGCTAAAACGGCTTGGCCGGTTGCACTTGCTGGTCTTGACGGTGCCGCTCGCCGCGGCACTGATGACGGGTTCGCTGTTTGCTTATGCCATTTTGTCCGATGGATTCCGCACGAGTGTGCGAGTCCGCAGCTTGACAACACTGGACCAACGAACCGGCGAGGCTGCGTGCTGGGCTTGGCTGTCGTACTACTCGGGGCTGGCGCCTGCCCAAGGGTTTACCTTTCCAAGTGACGTGGCGGTCTACCCAATTATTCCGGACTGGTACGACGCAACGACCGACGCTGACATGGGCACGATGCGCGAAGTGCTTTGGGAACCAAGCGCGGGGCGCTACACAAGGGGATGGCTCCGATCTCGCACGCCAACGCAGTATCTCACGGTGCGAGCGCGTCAGTCGGCTCAGCGGATTGAGTTTGTTCCCGTCAAGGACGAACTGCGGGCGACCAACGAACTGGGGACGACTATTCGATACCTCGTCGCCCTTGATAGGAATCGCAAGCTCTTCGTGGGTGAGCATATCCGCCCAGGTGAAAAAGTCATTTTGCAGCCGACGGAGCGCAATGAGGCCATAAGTCGCATTCGTCAGTTTCTTCTTGAGAACCCGCCCAAGGCGCCAGCGGCGTTGGCAGGCAACGATTCTGATTTTGCGATTTTTGAACGCAGTTGGCGGCAACAATCACGGTCTGGGCTTGCACGCAGCGCGGTACGGCTTTCCGACAACCTGCTCAACCGTGCCCTGGCCGAGTTAGGCGGACTGGGTGGATCGCCGGCATTGCAACTGACACCGAAGTCTTACATCGCCATCACGGAGACTGCACCGGAGGTGGCGATCGGCCTGGAGAGCTTCCTGGAAGCAGCCAGTTTCCATGTTGTTATTGGCGACTGGTAGTCGACAGGATTCGCGACATGATTCGGACGACCGCTCCCCAAATCGAACTTTGTCATTTGCACCGTGTGTTTGACCAAACGCACGCCGTACACGATGTTTCATTCGAAGTTTACGCCGGCGAGGTGTTCGGCTACATCGGGCCGAATGGCGCGGGCAAGACGACCAGCATGCGGATCCTCGCGACGCTTGACGAGCCGACCGCCGGCGATGCGCTGGTTGACGGCTTTTCGGTCGTTGAAGATCCGGATCGGGTACGCCGCCGTCTGGGCTTCATGCCGGACTACTTTGGCACGTACCACAACGTGGATGTCCGCGAATACCTCGATTTCTTCGCCCGTGCGTATGGGCTGGCCGGCCGCGAGCGGACCACGGCAATCGAATCGGTGATGGAGTTCACGCATCTCGACGACCTCGCGCACAAGCCGATCGACAGTTTATCCAAGGGGATGAAACAGCGGCTCTGCCTGGGGCGGACGATGATTCATGATCCTTCGGTGTTGGTTCTCGATGAGCCGGCCGCCGGCTTGGATCCTCGCGCGCGGATCGAGCTTCGCGAGATGATCGCCAGGTTGGCCGACATGGGAAAGGCGGTGCTGATCAGTTCGCACATCCTTACCGAGTTGGCCGAGATCTGCGACCGGGTAGGCATTTTGGAGCAGGGGCGATTGCTCGCGGTTGGTTCCGTGGCGGAAATCAGCGCCGGCGTCACGATCCGCAGCAATGTCCGCGTACGCGTGCTGCAAGATGTCGAACGGCTGCGGCAATGGCTGGCGGCACGCGACGACATCGACGAACTGCATGTCGAGGAAAATGTGGCCACGTTCACGCATCAGGCCGATCGCGAGGCCGCGCTGCTCCGAGCCATTGTCGAGGCAGGCTTCGAGGTCGTGGAGTTCGGGGCGAAGCACAAGAGCCTGGAAGATGTGTTCCTGCATGTTACGGAAGGGCGGGTCCAGTGACGAACGAAGCCCCGACCACGGAACGCTCCGCAACGGTTGCCGGAGATGCCCCGAACATCGGGGGTGAGGCGACAGGCGTGGACATTTCGCTGGGCAGTCGCCTTGCGGTGGTCTTGCGGCCAGTCGAGCGATGGTTGGAGCGACTAGGCGACTGGCTCAATCCGATTCTGGTGAAAGAAACGCGGCAAGCCCTGAAGAGCTTCCAATTCACGATTACGTTCGTTCTTGTGCTCGTGGCTTGTTGGGTCGTCACGATCGGCGGCGTGGCGCTAATTGGGCCGGGCATTTATTACGGGGCGACGGGCGGCACCCTGTTGCTCGCCTATTACACCGTGCTGGCATTTCCACTGACTGTCGTGGTTCCCTACTCGGCATTTCGCTCCTTGGCCGCCGAGCGCGAGGACAACACGTACGAACTGCTTTCGATTACCACGCTCAAGCCCCGGCAAATTATCAGCGGCAAACTAGGCAGCAGCGTGGTTCAGATGGCCGTGTATTTTTCGGCCATCGCCCCTTGTTTAGCGTTCACCTATCTGCTGCGCGGCGTCGATGTGCCCACGATTGCAGTTCTATTGATTTATACGTTTTTTGGTTCGCTGGGCCTGTCGATGCTCGGGATCCTGCTGGCAACCTTGACGGACAAGCGGCTTGGACAAGTGTTTCTTTCCGTGGCGTTCGTGGCAGGCTTGCTATGGGTGTTTGGCATGTCTTTCCCGATGGCCGCAGGTGCGATCGGCTGGGGATATTCCTACCTGGGCAACAATGGTTTTTGGGTTGCTATCCTGGCGTTCGCCACCATGTACGCGACCACGTTCGCCCTGGCATATTTTGCCGCCGCGGGAATGATCTCGTTCGCCAGCGAGAATCGTTCGACGCCGCTTCGCATCACCATGCTGCTTCAGCAGGCTGCGTTCATAGGTTGGATGTCATGGGCATGGATTGTCTCCGAGTATGCACTCGAGGGCGTGCTTGTTTTTGCGATGCTTGCCGCGATCTATTGGTACGTCATGGGCGCCCTCCTTACAACGGAGCGGCCGAAAATGTCGGAGCGAGTCAAACGCCGGCTGCCGCAGAGCTTCCTTGGCCGCGTATTTCTGACGTGGCTGAATCCTGGGCCGGGAACCGGCTACCTGTTTGTCGTCGCCAACGCAACCACGATCGTTGTGATTGGCGTGCTGGCGATTGCAGTCGTCCCGTCGCTGGGGCTTCGAATCAATTCGAGTTGGTGGCCAAGCCTCGAGGAATTGGTCTATCTGCTGCTGATTGGCTGGGGCTACCTCGTGGCTTATCTTGGTTTGGGTTGGCTGGTGATCCGCGGCTTGCGTCGCATCACGGCCGTGACCA
>JAKEGR010000295.1 GCA_022615465.1 Planctomycetota bacterium
CACGGCATCGACTCAAACGCCCTTCGCTGGTAGACCGGCCCAGGCCGATTGTCTTCCGCCCAGCCATCGTTCGTTTCAGCCAGCGCGCACGAAATGAGACCAATACCTGACGCCAATGCAACAACGCAGTACCGACCGGCTTGTACCACCAACGAATTGACCACCGGACCTCCCCATATTAACTCGACCCAAACCAGCCCCCAGCTTTCATGCTAGGCAGCCTGCTCGCCAAACGCCAGGAAAATAGGCGCATTGGGGCGTGTGGGGGAACGCTTTGTGGCCTGATGGTAGCACCAGTACCGAACAACCGTTACGACCGGAACCGGTCAACAATCGGTTCGCGACTATAGAATATCGCGCAGGATGCTACGAGGCGTTCCGATTTTCAACGGACAACTGCCATATCAAAAAGGACCAGCGCCGGGCGGGGCTTGCTCACCTGGCCCGAGGTGAATGGAAAGCGGCAAATAAAGATCTCGCCGAACTTCATGGATAGGCGTCGTAAACGGCGTCTTCCGGACTGTCATCCTTCATGAACTGCTCATACGACGCCCGACGCCACGCCTCGTCCTCCGGGTCGTCTTCGACAAGAACGAGAACCTTGGCCCGGCCCGACTTGGGCAACTGCGCGAACACTTCGGGCGGCAACACAAGTGCCGGCTCGCCGCGCAACTCTGTTTCGAACTGAATCGGGCTCATATTGATATGGTATGCCGCCGACAAGTATGTAGCAATGGGCTACAACAACTCCGCCAGCCGCTCGCGCGGATTCTCGAGGCCGTCAGCCATTCGGTTGAGGGCTTCGGTCTCGATTTGCCGGACGCGCTCGCGGGTCAGACCAAGCTTTTCGCCGATCTCTTTGAGCGTGCGTGGCTCATGATGTTCGAGACCAAACCGCATCCTGAGCACCGTTGCCTCGCGTTGGTCCATCGTCGTCAGCATATCCATCGCGTGACGGAGGCAGTCGTGTTCCACCAATGCGTCATCGGGGGCGAGTTGTCGTTCGTCCATCACCATGTCGCCGAGGGTCCAGCCGGCCTCGGTTTGGTCGGTTTGCGGCGTGGCGTTGTAGATTTTGATCGCCTTCTTGATGATCGGCAGCTTTTTCTTGGGGAGACCGAGTACCCGGGCAACCTCTTCTGGCGTTGGTGTGCGGCCCATCTCTTCCGTGAGCCGCGCATTAGCCCGTCGCCACTTTGAGAGCAACTCAACCATGTACGCCGGAATTCGGATCGTCTTGCCCGTATTGATTAGCGCCCGTTTGATCGACTGCTTGATCCAGTAGCTGGCGTAGGTACTGAACCGCGTACCCATGGCAGGGTCAAAGCCTTCGACGGCCCGCAGCAGACCGAGATTGCCCTCTTCGATGAGGTCTTGCAGGCCGAGGCCCTTGCCGGAGTAGCCGCGGGCGATGTTCACGACAAGACGCAAGTTGGCGCGGACCATTTGATCCCGCGCCCGCGTATCCCCCTGACCAATTCGCACGGCCAGCTCGCGTTCTTCGGCCGCGTTGAGTAGCGGCGTTTCGTTGATCTCGCGGAGATAAGTCTCCAGCGGCGTTTGCACGGCGCCGCTGGTTTTCCGCTTCCTGGAAGTCGTGGAGCTAGTCATGGTTTGGACTGATCGTTAGGGAGAGTCGCCAGGATCGAGCAGCCCCCTGTCCCGTGGAACTGGCCACCCGCAAAGACTATCGGCGCGGCCGGGTTTGCGCCTGCATCACAAGCGTTCGAGGGCGCAGTACGCGGAATGTGCCCCACATACGGGCGATACCAAAGAAACCGGCATCACTGGTCACAAGGCCCCGTGATGCCGTGATTGGGATTTTTCTGGATCAATCGTGACGGTTATCGGCGTGGAGCTTAGCCTTCAGATTGGGAGACGTCGGTGGCCTCTTCTTCCTGCTCTACCGAGGATGCGGTCTTGAACAGTGGCCCGGTGCCTGAACCAACACCTCCCTTAAGCTCGACGGCTGGCGGGGCTGGGCCGCCATTGGAGCCGGCCGCTAATTCCTCGACCTGTTCGTCTTCCGCCCATTCGACGCGTTTGCGCGACAGGCCTATCTTGCGATCGTCGGTGTCGACCCGGAGAATTTTCACTTCCAACTCTTCGCCGATTTTCACAATTTCTTCGGGGTTCTCGACCTTATGGTCGGCTAGTTCGGAGATGTGCAGCAGGCCCTCCAGCCCGTCCTCCAACCCCACAAAAACACCGAAGTTGGTGATCTTGATGACCTTGCCCTTAACCAACTGGCCGGGCTGGTAGCGGTTCGGAATGTCACTTGCCCAAGGATCCTCCTCCATTTGCTTCAGACCCAATGCAATACGGCGCCGCTCCTGGTCAACCGAGACCACCCTGCACTCGATTTCCTGGCCCTTCTCGACCACCTCGCTGGGATGGCCGATTTTGCGGGTCCACGACATGTCACTCACATGCAGCAGGCCGTCAATACCCTCCTCGATCTCGACAAAGGCACCGTAATTGGTGAGGTTCCGCACACGGCCTTTGACGAGCGATCCCGGCGGATAACGGTCGGCCACCTTGTCCCACGGATTGGCCTGGGTCTGCTTGATGCCCAAGGAGATTTCCTGCTTCTCCTGGTTGATGTCCAGAACCTTCACGTCGACGACATCGTCGATATGCACAAGCTCACTGGGGTGGCTGATCCGCTTGGTCCACGACATTTCACTGATATGCACCAGGCCCTCAATGCCGTCCTCGAGCTTAATGAACGCTCCGTAACTCATGACATTGACGACCGTGCCCTTGTGGACCGAGTCGATCGGGTACTTTGCGGGCACCTCCTCCCACGGGCTGGCGCTCTTTTGCTTGAGTCCCAGGGCGATCTTCTCTTTCTCCTGATCGATGTGGAGAATCTTCACTTCGATCTGATCGTCTATTTTAACCATCTCCGAGGGATGGTTAATGCGGCCCCAACTCATGTCGGTGATGTGCAGCAGTCCGTCGATGCCGCCCAAATCGACAAAGGCGCCAAAGTCGGCGATATTCTTCACGACGCCATTGCGAAGCTGGCCTACCTCGAGTTGCTTGAGCAGCTCCAACTTCTTCTGGGCTCGCTCGGCCTCGATAAGACTGCGGCGGCTGACCACAATGTTGCGCCGTGCCTCGTCGATCTTGAGTACCAGGCACTTGATCTCTTTGCCGATATACTCGCCGATGTCGTGCGGGCGACGGATATCGACCTGGCTGGCCGGGAGAAAGACGTTGACGCCAATGTCGACCAGCAACCCGCCTTTGATTTTCCGAGTTGCCATCCCGCTGACAACATCTCCTTCGTGGACGGTCTCCATGACCTTCAACCACTTTTCGATCTTCTCCGCCTTGCGTTTGCTCAGGACGATCATGCCGCGATCGTCGTGCAGGCCGCCAATATCTTCGACGTCCTCCACCAGCACGCGGATCGTATCGCCGATCTGCGGCTGTTCGTCGCCTTCTTCCCACTCATTGCGGGGAATGATCCCTTCGCTTTTGTAGCCGACATCGACCAAAACATAATCGTCGTCGAGCCGCAGTACTCGTCCCTCGACAATTTGGTCCACGCGGACATCTTCGCCTTGGAGCCAGTCGAAGTCCTCAGGCATACCCTCGCCAATTGCGGCGAGTTCTTCGTCTTCGGAAAGGTCAAATTCACGGATTAAATTGCGGTTAACCATAACAACAGAAAAAATAGTATCTTGGGTCGGAATGCCGCGTATCTTATTCTCCTCCCCGGCAGGGCAGAGGGAGAGTCAGTCAGCAGATGCGATCTGCAAAGCCAACAACAAGCAGACGAGATCCTACCCAACGAAAAGAGGAACTCCCCACGCCCGACCAGCCAACGCAGCCGGCCACCCAGAGATCGCAGGGAAGCACGTCATGATAACAAGCGGGCCATCGCCGGACAATCCGTATGAGTTGCCATGGGTGCAATGCCCCTGGGGGGTGCAGGACAGGGTTCGCGGAGGTTTTGGGACTGATTTCCTGAAGGGGGGAGAATTATCAAGTCACTGTGTAAGTTTTCGTGCCTTGGCAGGGTTGGGAGAAAGCAAGGAGGGGGAGCCGGAGCGGATGGCCGAGAGATGAATTGACAACCCGTGTCGCAGCCGAAACAATGACGGCAGAGGCAGTTATGCCGCATTTGCAGCCACTCAGACCCCACATTGCAGGGGAACTTCCTTGGCCGCGGCCGCGTCTAACCTGACGAGCAGAGCTTGAACGACGAAGCCTCACTCATCGACGCCACCCTGGCCGGTGATACGGCGGCCTTCGGCACCCTTGTCACGCGGCATCAGGATCGGCTCTACAACTCGCTGCTGCGCGTCCTGGGGTCGTCCGAGGATGCCCGCGACATGGTCCAGGAGGCGTTTGTACAAGCCTTTCTCAAACTGGAATCGTTCCGCGGCTCGTCCGCATTTTATACCTGGTTATACCGCATTGCCTTCAACCTGGCCATGAGCCATACCCGCCGACGGCGGCCAACGCAATCGCTCGACACGGCCAAGAGCCGCTTCGGTTGTGAGCCGGCCGACGGTCAGCCGACGCCCGAGGCCAACCTTGCCCAACGTGAGACGGTCCACATGGTTCACGCAGCGATGGAGCGGCTCAGCGCCGAATATCGGCAGATTCTCGTGCTTCGGGAGATCGAGGAGTGCCGATACGAACAAATCGCCGACATTTTGGAACTTCCGATTGGGACCGTCCGCAGCCGCTTGTTTCGGGCACGTCTCGAACTGCGAAACCAACTCATGCCGATGATGAGCCATGCGGAAATGGATGGGGCAAAGCAGCCATTGGCCGCAGACAACTGACAACGGGCAGGTGAAGACTGACGACAGACATTGATGACTGATCACGAATCACATTTTGAATTCAACAACGAACTGCTGAACGCGTACCTCGACGACGAGTTGACTCCCGACGAACGGGCCAGCGTCGAGAAACGGCTGGCGGCCGATCCCTCGGCGCGGCGGATGCTCGACGAGTTGCGGGCCGTTTCGCTGGCTGTGCGGAGCCTGCCGGCCGAGGCAGTCGGGGAGGATCTTTGCGCATCGATCTTGCAGCGCGCGGAGCGGGCCATGGTAACCAACCCGCCGGCCAAGCCCGCAACATCGGAAGCGCGGTTTCCACGTCTGGCTGAATCGGCGGAACTGGCGTCGCAACCGACGGGCAGTATGCTGCCGAAGTGGACGATTGGGCGAACGGGTCGAGGCTGGTTCTGGGCCGGGCTGGCCGTGGCGGCCGCACTGCTCATTTCGTTCTTCCAGCCGGAGGCGGGGCGCGATCAGAAGCTGCCAGACATCGCCCGCCGTTCACCGGCGCGGCGCGACGAAATGCACATTGGCAACGCCGAGATGCGCGCCCTCGAACCGGCGCCCTCCAACACCGACTTGGCTGAGGCTGCTCCAGCAACCGTTCCACCCGACAACTACGAAGCGGCTGCGGCAGCACGGCCTGCTGCCCCGGCCAGCGGCAGCACTCCGCCAGTTTCCGCACACGGTGATAGTTCAGGATTTGCGGCCGGCAGCGCGGATCGAGCACTCGCCCTTCATGACAAGTCGGCCGACGGTGCCACACGTGAGCGTGGTCGTCTGGGGATAGCAGCCGAACACGATGAAGCAGTCAGCCGCC
>JAKEGR010000040.1 GCA_022615465.1 Planctomycetota bacterium
CGGCAGGCCCGACCTTGGCTTTACCTCATACAGTCGGTTTGAGGCCTACACAATCGATTTGGAAATCACCCGCCGCTTTTGCGTATGCGACAGCTGGATGCAGTTCTCCGCCGGCGTACGCCATGCCGAGGTCGAGCATGGTGAATCACTGATCGGTACGACGATGACGGACGACACCAATTTCTTTGGCTTTGCCGTGGCGGATCGCTACACACGTGGTACCGGCCTGGTATTGGGTCTCTACGGCCGCAAGCCGCTCTTCCCGTGCTCTTGCGTCAATTGGTTCTACAACGTTCGCTGGTCCGCCCTCTGGGGACCAACCCAAACGGCGGCCGAGACCTTTGCCATGGTGCATTATGAAGATCCCGCGACTGCTGGGTCGATCAACGGCGCTTACACCAATGTCGACGACACGATGTACATCGGTGAAATCCAGCTTGGTCTCGAGTGGAACTATGCCTTGCAATGTCTGCCGGCCAACGCCTTCTTCCGCGCCGCGGTCGAGTACCAGCGTTGGGACGGCGGCAAGGGGTATTCCGAAGCCGAGTCCTTCGCGGGTATCGAAATCGACAACGAATTCACGTCCGTCGCCAGCACCTTCGCGGCTGCTGACTCGCCGGCACTTGATCTGGTGGGCATCTCGCTCGGCACGGGCCTAACCTGGTAAACCATGTCCCACGAGGAAGGCGTTTCCTCTGCGGCAAACAGAAGCTCAACAAAAGACGCCCTGTCGCCAGCCGGCAACAGGGCGTCTTGTCGTTTTCAATGGATCAGGTTTTCAGCCAGAGCGGCTGCGGCGTCACTAGAAGCTCATTGCCGAACTGGAACCACCTGCAAACACCCTAAGCCCGCTGGTGGTGGTGACCGACCTCGTGACACCGTCGATTACGACGCTTTCGACAGTCGTCTTCACGAAACCAGCTTCCGAGACGTTGGAGCCACCGGCGCCATAAGTACCCTCGGCAGCGTAGCCGTTCTCGCTATGGGAAATGCCACCGCCGCAACCATCGCAAGCAGCTGCCGTCGCGAACGAGTTGCCAAACGCGGCAGACGAGGGTGCCTTTCTGGGCCGAGGATTGCACCCATCGCAGCCGCTGAAGCCATCGAAGCCCTTGCCGCGGATAGCCAGAGCATCCATGTCGCTCATCATGCTCAGGCTCGAAAGGCCCATGTCGGCCAATTTGCCGGAGGCAATACCGTCGTCCGCCCTGGCGGTCGAAACAGCCACGCACACCAGCGTGGCAACCAGCATCGAGAGAATTGTCTTGTTCATCTGAGGTACATCTCCTGAGGGGAAAGAGAAAGAGAAAGAAACAGGTGGTCGAACAGACCAAACCATACACAGCCAACATCTCGAACTACGAACAACGCAGTCGGGTGCGCCGCGACTCCTGTTACGGCAGTTACTCATCCTAGCAACGAAAATTCACATGTCAACTACCCAGTACCCGCAAGGCCCCCAGGATATCTTAGGCATCTCTGCGTTTTGTCCAGGTTTCCCTGATCAGAGCGGTATGTAACAAACGTCCTGCACGGGTGGATTGGGCCGGTTCTTGCGACTTGCGGCCTGTTGGAGAAAGGAAACCGGCTCGCGATCATGTCCGGCGACGCAACCATGTTGACCGTGGAAGAAGCCCCATGAAATTCACCAACATGCCCGCGAATACACCCAAGAACTAAACACTCGCGAGGGTGCCTCGCTATTATTCAACGGGCTATTACAACTGCCTGCCAGGCGATCCTCCTGATTGGGGGTATGCCGAAATGGCATCGTGGACGGTTTGAGGCATCCTTCGGCCTAATTACTTGGTTCGCCTTCGATGTGATTACTGTCAAATGCCCCGCTTTCGGGCTGTCGCTGCTGAACGACCACCAGCCTACTCGCGCGTCGTCAGGTCTTTCGGGAGCGATTCGTTCGGCAGCGGCTCGCCTCGCACGATTTTCTCGGTTGTGTCATGCAATACACGCGCGAGGCCTTCCACGACATCGGGGCAGAGCGTCGCCACATCGTTGGCTTCCCAACGATCGTCCGGGCGGACGAACAATTCGTACTCTGCTTTCCGTCCCGCGAAGCGGTCACATGACCGAGGTGCCTCTGCCGCGGCCGCCGAGTTCTCGCCGTCGGCGTCCGCCGCCCGTCGCAGCGACCACCCCTGCGTGCGAATCGCTCGATCACCGTCGGCACTGGCAAAGACCAGCACATCGCGATCGGTTGGTTGGATTTGCGTTGCGAGCGGGAGCAGGCTCCTGCCGTCGCGGCGATTCGACATGCGATCGCTCTCACTTCCCTCGGTAATCCAGTCGAGCAGCGTGGGCAGACAATCCAGCGAAGATGCAAGCTGGCTGGTGCGTGCCAGCCGGCCCGTTCCGCCCGGAAAACGCAGGAGCCAGGGCACGTGGAGTTGATCGGCGTACAGCCGCTGGTCGACGCCGCCGATCCGACGATGCTCGCCCAGAGGAAATCCTCGTGCGCCGAGCAGCATGACGAGCCACTCGTCCGCGCGAGGAGAATCACCGAGGGTCTCCATGAGTCCTTCCCAGCAGGCGTCGAGGACCGCAACTTGCGCGGCATAGGCGCAGGAGTTGCGAAACGCCGTATCAGGATCGTCCGCACTTGAAAGGATCAAGTCCGGCGGATCGATTGTTTCGACAGGGGGCGGGTCGCCTTCGTCGAGCAGCGATTGTTGCAGCTCAAGCGGCGCATCCCACGGGCCGTACATGCCGCGTGCGTGTACCCAAATCAATCTTCGTGGACCTGTGCCGGTTTCCACGGCGTCACACACGGTGGCGAACAGTTGGGCAAGGCTTGTCTGCGAGGCGGCGCTCGCCCGATTGTCCGC
>JAKEGR010000296.1 GCA_022615465.1 Planctomycetota bacterium
AAATCATCCGTAATTTGAAAGGCCAGCCCAACTTTACTCCCATAGCTCCGCAACACGCCAAGCTCCCACTTTCCTGCCCCGGCAACAATCCCTCCTAACTCCAACGAAGCCACAAACATCGCACCGGTCTTGCGACGGTGAATGGACTCCAGTTGTTGGAGCGGAGCAATCTCGCCCGTGGAGAGTTTGCCAACCAGGTCGGCGGCCTGGCCACCCACGAGCGCCGTCGCTCCCGCCGCTCGACTCAAAACGGCACAACACTCCGCTGCCCGCTCCGGTGGATGCACATCGGTCGCCAACACTTCAAATGCCCGCGCCAGCAACGCATCGCCCGCCAGGATCGCCACCGCCTCGCCGAACACGGTGTGGCACGTCGGCCGGCCGCGGCGCAGGTCGTCGTCGTCCATCGCTGGCAAATCGTCATGTATCAGCGAATAGGCATGTACCATTTCCACCGCACACGCCGCCGGCAGTGCCTCCTCGATCGAGCCACCGCAAGCCTCCGCGGCCATCAGCACCAACAGGGGCCTCAACCGTTTTCCCGGCGCGAGCAGCGAATAGCGGATTGCCTCAGCCAAGTGAGGTGGGCAGCCGTCGTCAAACTGCGCATAGCCTGCCAACACGGCATCGATGCGCGCTCGTAGCGAATCGAGAACACTTGCGGGCGGTTCGTCAGTTGTCGGTGGGACCACGGTCACTTGTTTGGTCCAGGTAGTGAGACTTGAGCGATACCACCGGCGTTCATCGGGAGGGGAAGTTCCCGCCAGGCAACTCGCCACGATCGCGTGGTGTTTGGCAGACGCTTCGACTCCCCCCGAAAATCCACCACTCGAACTATTCTAAAAAAGACGCGGGGCATCGTCTATGTCGTCATCATCCGCAGGAGGTTGTTCCGTTGGAGAAGGCGCCGCCGTACGCCGTCGGCTGCGAGCCGCCCGCGTTTCCAGCGATTCCAACTCGCGGTCGTCGTAGGGCTCGGTGATCGGGTTGCCATCGGCATCCATCCCACTCAGGATTTCGATTTTGCGTTCCGCTTGCTCGAGCAGTTGCTGGCAGTCCTTCAGATGCCGCACTCCTTGCTCATAACGGGCCAACGCTTCGGACAACCCCAGCTTACCACCCTCGAGATCCGTAACGATAGCCTCTAGCTCGTTGAGCGACTCCTCAAAGGACGACTCACTTGCGTCCAGCGGCATGGATTTCTTCTTTGCCATATGCTGAAAAAACCTCGTGGTTGGTTGGTCCGGGAGAGTCCTCGACAGTCTGGGAATAATCGCTAAGGATGGCCGCTCGTGATCGATTCCACCGTGCTCTGCACTTCTCCCTCGGCAAACCGCGTTACAATGGCTTGACCCACCTGCAGCCCTGCGGCCGAATGCACTACCGCGCCACTCATGGCGTCATGGGTTATGCTATACCCGCGGCCAAGCACTGCCAACGGGCTGAGCGATTCTATTTTGCCAGCCGTCATCGCCAGCCGGCTTTGCCGATCATGGTACAACCGCCGGACCGCGCCGGTCGCGTGATGCGCCAATTCATCGAGCCGCCGATTACGGTCATGCACCAGGTCGAATGGCCGGCGAAATGGCCGCTGGTTGGCGATCGCTTTGAGGCGGGTTCGCAGTAACAGGGTACGCCGCATTACCGCCGCGCGCATCCGTCCATGATACAGACGTAACCGGGTGGTGATTTCCTCGGCCGACGGCACGACTCGCTCCGCCGCCTCGCTCGGCGTTAGCGCTCGCACATCCGCGACAAGGTCCGACAGAGTCACATCAATTTCATGCCCCACGGCGGAAATCGTGGGGATCCTTGACGCCGCGATTGCTCGCACCACGGACTCTTCATTAAACGCCCATAGATCCTCCAGGCTGCCGCCGCCCCGGCCAACGACCAAAACATCAAGTGGCGGCAAAAGGCGATTCGCCATGCGAATACCATCAACGATTTCCTCCGCCGCGTCATCGCCTTGTACGCGAGCCGGAATAATCAACACATCGACGCCGCGCCACCGTCGCCGGAGCACTTCCAGAAAGTCGCGGATCGCGGCACCCGTGGGACTGGTCACAAACGCCAACCGCCGCGGAAATGCCGGCAACGGCCGCTTTCGCGCCGGCTCAAACAACCCTTCCGCTGCCAGCTTTTCGCGCAGCTTTCGCAGAGCCAGTTCGAGCGCCCCCACGCCCTGCGGCTGCAACTGGTCGACGACCAATTGATAACTGCCGCGAGGCGCGTAAACATCGAGATGTCCGTGGCAAATCACGTCAAGCCCATCGGCTAGGTCAAACTTGATTCGCGTCGCCGTACCGCGCCACATCACCGCGCGAATCTGCGCCTGATCGTCCTTCAATGTGAAATACGAGTGGCCCGACTGCGGCCGAGAAAAGTTGGAAATCTCGCCCGCTACCCAGACGCTCGGAAACCCGCCTTCGAGCTGGTTCTTGATCTGTACCGTCAATTGCGAGACGGTCAGTGTCTGTTGCGATGAGCTAATGTCGGAAGCAGACACGCGCAATGTAGTTTGGAACGGAGGGATTTGTTTGGAATGAAACTCAGGCACGAGCCAACGACACACTGGCATGGCGGAACGCCCTGCAAGAAAGGTGCATCGCAACGATGCACAGTTTCCTGCGTTTCAAGATACCAACTCAGGCGGCTGCCGTCGACAGAGGGAGAGTCGCGTGCCGTGGCATTAAGCAAC
>JAKEGR010000041.1 GCA_022615465.1 Planctomycetota bacterium
CGATTGGTCGGCAGCCCGTGACGACTGGAATCGGATTGGAGAACACAAAAGTCAAAGTAAATGACCGCGGCTTTGTCGTTGTCGACAACCGCCAATGCACGCACGACCCGCACCTCCTGGCGATTGGCGATGTGGCTGGCGACCCAATGCTGGCCCACAAAGCGTCGCACGAAGGCAAGGTGGCGGCCGAGGTCTTGGCTGGCAAACCGTCCGCGTTCGAGCCACAGGCCATCCCGGCGGTCGTGTTCACCGATCCGGAAATCGCCTGGGCCGGACTGACGGCCGACGAGGCCAAGCGGACTGGCCAGGATGTCGTCGTCGTTCAATACCCGTGGCAAGCGAGTGGGAGGGCGATCGCCATCGGCCGAACCGAAGGAATGACGAAGTGGCTGATCGATCCGACGACGGATCGGGTGCTGGGTTGTGGTATCGTGGGAACCAGTGCGGGAGAGTTGATCTCCGAGGCGGTTGTGGCCATCGAAATGGGCTGCACGGCCCGCGATGTCGCCGATTCGATCCACCCTCATCCGACGCTAAGCGAGACGGTCTCCTTCGCGACGGAAGTCCACCTGGGCACCGCCACGGAAGTATACCGGCCAAAACGCAAATGAGGCCTTTCGTACACTCCTCATACTCCGTGCCCCGAGGCCGGTCTTTTTGACTCCAGGAATATCGTGCCATGGCTGATGCTGATGCAGAGACAGTCAAATTGACCTCGCCCATTCCCAACGACATCGATCCGGCGGAAACAGCCGAGTGGCTCGAGTCGCTCGACTACGTACTCGAGAGCAAAGGGCCCCGCCGCGCGCAGCAGTTGCTGAGCGCTCTGGAAGGAGAGGCGATTCGCCACGGCGTCGAGTTGCCTTTCACGGCCACCACGCCCTATGTCAATACGATTCCGCGCGACAAGCAGCCGCGTTATCCCGGCAAACGCGAACTCGAACGGCGCATCAAGAGCTTCGTCCGTTGGAACGCGATGGCGATGGTTGTGCGGGCGAACCGCGATTTCGCCGGCATCGGCGGACACATCTCAACCTACGCCTCATCGGCCACGCTCTACGAAGTTGGCTTCAATCACTTCTTCCGCGGTCGTGGCGAGACCGGCTACGAAGGCGACCAGATATACTTCCAGGGTCACGCCTCGCCCGGCATGTACGCTCGGGCGTTTGTCGAAGGCCGCCTCACCGAGCAGAACCTCATCAACTTCCGCCGCGAGTTGCAAGAAGGCGGCGGGTTGTCCTCGTATCCCCACCCCTGGCTGATGCCCGAGTTTTGGGAGTTTCCCACGGTATCGATGGGCCTCGGGCCGATCATGGCCATCTATCAAGCTCGGTTCAACCATTACCTCGCCGACCGTGGAATTTTCGACACGTCCCGGAAGCGGGTCTGGGCGTTCTTGGGCGACGGCGAGTGCGACGAACCAGAAACGCTCGGTGCCATCACGCTTGCCGCCCGAGAGCAACTCGACAATCTAGTATTCGTCATCAACTGCAACCTGCAGCGACTCGACGGACCCGTTCGAGGCAACGGGAAGATCATTCAGGAACTTGAGGGGGCCTTCCGCGGCGCCGGCTGGAACGTGATCAAGGTCATTTGGGGCGACGATTGGGATCCCTTGCTGGAGCAAGACGAACTTGGCCTGTTGGCCCAGCGGATGATGGAAGTTGTCGATGGGCAATACCAGAAATATGTCGTCTCCAGCGGTGAGTACATCCGCGAGCACTTCTTTGGAAAGTATCCCGAGGTGCTGGAGATGGTGAAAAACTACTCCGACGAGAAGTTGCAGAGGATGCGCCGCGGCGGGCATGATCCGGAAAAGGTCTACGCGGCATACCGGGCGGCAGTCGAGTGTGCGGGCAAGCCGACCGTGATCCTCGCCAAGACCATCAAGGGCTATGGGCTGGGCGAAGGTGGCGAAGGCCGCAACATGACCCATAACCAGAAACAACTCAACGAGGACGAACTTCGCGAGTTCCGCACACGATTTGCCATTCCCATCTCGGATGAGCGCGTTGCCGAGGCGCCGTTTTATCGCCCTCCCGAAGACAGCCCGGAAATGATCTACCTGCGCGAACGCCGCAAAGCGCTTGGCGGATCGGTGCCATCACGGTTGATCAAGCCTGTCACCATGCAAGTTCCCCGCCTGGCCGATTACGAGAAGACGATGGCCAAGCTGGTGAGCAAAGGCCCCGGCAAGGAAATGTCGACCACGATGGGCTTTGTTCGCCTGCTCGGTGATTTACTTCGCGACAAGAAAATAGGCAAACACATCGTGCCGATCGTGCCCGACGAGTCGCGTACCTTCGGCATGGAAGGCCTGTTTCGGCAGGTGGGCATCTATGCCCACGCCGGCCAGCTTTACGAGCCGGTTGATTCCGATCAGATTGCTTATTACAAGGAGGCGAAAGACGGCCAACTTTTCGAGGAAGGGATCACGGAGGCCGGTTCGATGTCGTCGTTCATTGCCGCCGGAACGGCCTATTCGTCCCACGGCGTGAACATGATCCCCATGTTCATCTACTATTCGATGTTCGGCTTTCAGCGGATTGGGGATCTGATTTGGGCAGCCGCCGATTCCCGGGCGAAGGGTTTTCTTCTTGGCGGCACCGCCGGCCGCACGACTCTCAACGGCGAGGGGCTTCAGCACCAGGATGGCCAAAGCCCCGTGAATGCAATCGCGTTTCCAACGGTGCGGGCCTACGACCCAGCCTACGCCTACGAAACGGCCGTAATCATTTTCGATGGCCTCAAGCGGCTCTACGAAGACAATGAAACGGCCATCTACTACATCACGCTCGCAAACGAAAACTACGATATGCCCGAAATGCCCGCCGGGTGCGAAGAGGGGATTGTACGCGGTTTGTATCGGGTGTCGAAGGTCGATGTCGAGGGGCCGCATCGTGTGCAACTTTTCGGAAGCGGCGCGATCCTGCGGCATGTCCTGCGCGCACAAAAACTGCTTGCCGAGAAATTCAACATCTCCAGCGACGCTTGGAGCGTCACGAGCTACACGCAGCTTCGCCGAGACGCACAGGAATGCGAACGGTGGAATATGCTCCATCCCCAAGAGAGGCCGCGGGCGTGCTATCTTCAGCGTATGCTCGAAGGGGCCGAGGGGCCTTGTATCGCGGCATCGGATTACTTGCGTGTGCTGGCCGAGCAACTCAGCCCCTGGGTGCCGGGCGGGATGTTTGCCCTGGGCACCGACGGCATGGGCCGCAGCGAAAGCCGCAGCGCCTTGCGGCGGCATTTTGAGATTGATGCGGAGTGTATCGCGTTGGCGGCGTTACACCAACTCAAGAAACTGGGCAAGTGCGACAGCCAGAGCGTCGCCAAGGCAATCCGTGAACTCGGTATCGATCCGGAAAAACGGTCGGCGCTGTATGCATGACCCTAAGAGGGGGGAAGAGACTATGACCACACCAATCAAGCTGCCCAGCCTGGGCGAAAACATTCAATCCGGCGATGTCCTGACGATCTTCGTCAGCGTGGGCGAAATGGTCCAACGGGATCAGGATCTGCTCGAAGTCGAAACCGACAAGGCGACAATGCCGATTCCCAGTCCCGAGGCCGGTAAGATCATCAAGATTCTGGTTTCCGAAGGCGATACCGTGGCGATCGGCGCGCCGATCATGGAGATCGAGGCTGCGGCTTCGGAAGAGAAGTCAGTTCAGAAGAAGGCGCCACCCCATCCCAAGAAGGCCGGAGGCCCTCCCCCCGCGGTGGAGCAAGCGGGAGCCGAGGAAGCCGAGCAAGCCGTTCCCTCACAGATTCCGCCAGCAAAACGAGCGGCGAAGCAGTCTGCCGTGAAGAAGATGGTGGACGAAGAACCGGAAGAAACGTCGCCAGTAAGAGCCAAGTCAAGGAAATCCACGGCGGATGGCGACCTGCCGGAGGACGACCTGCCCGGCGATGGTCACGTGGCTTCGGCGGCTGGTCCCGCCGTCCGCCGACTCGCCCGCCAGCTTGGAGTTGAGTTGCGCCGCATTCGGCCGACGGGCGCGGGTGGGCGCGTCACGGCTGAAGACGTCCGGGCCTATGTCCGCGCAACGAACGAGCAAGTGGCTGCCGTGTCGCCGAAGGGGGTCACGCCGCCCGGCTCGGCCGATACCGACGAGTACGGTGCCGTGCGGATCGAGAGAATGTCGCGGCTGCGGCAGACGATCGCCAAGAACATGCTGCAGTCGGTCACGACGGTCCCACAGCTCACCAATTTCGATGATGTCGACGTCACGGAATTGGAAGACATGCGGCAACAGAGCAAAGAGGACTACGCGACCCGTGGCATCAAGCTTACCACGATGCCCTTCTTGATCAAAGCCGTCGCCTCGTCGCTCAAACGCCATCCGATTGTGAACGCCTCGGTCGACATGGAGAGCAACCAGATCATCTACAAGGAATATGTCCACATTGGCATGGCCGTCGACACCGAAAAAGGCCTGATCGTGCCGGTGCTCCGTGACGTGGATCGCAAGAGCATCTCGCAAATTGCCGGCGAGTTGGACGAAATGGCCGAAAATGTCCGCGCGGGTCGGTTCGCCATCGAGGATCTGCGCGGCGGCACATTTACAATCAGCAACCTGGGTTCGGTGGGCGGCAGCTACTCGACGCCGATCATCAACCCGCCCCAGGTGGCCATTCTGCTCACCGGCCGCAGCCGGATGATGCCGATGATTGTCGATGACCAGATTGTGCCGCGGCTCGTGATGCCGCTGTCGATCACGTATGACCACCGTGCTGTTGA
>JAKEGR010000042.1 GCA_022615465.1 Planctomycetota bacterium
TTCGCGGTGTTGATAAATCGCGGCGCAACCAGTCCCAGCAGGATCACCAGGATGGCCATCACCAGCAACAACTCGATCAGCGTAAAGCCACTGCGCTTTTCTAAAAGGGATGTTTGTCGCATGTTCTAAGTCTCCTTTTTTGTTGAGGACCGGCGCCGCATCCAAGGGACCGATCGGGTTCATAAGGGTTGTTCACGAATTCAGCGGTGCTGGCTGCCAACGCTGGCAACCAGGCTCTAACTAATGGCAGTACTCATTTGGATAACCGGCAGCAAGAGCGCAACGACAACGATGAGAATCACGACCGCCATCACCAGCAGCATCATCGGCTCGAGCAGCCGCACCATCAAATCGAGTCGGCGCTCGGTGCGACGTTCAACACCATCGGCGATTTTTATCAACACGTTTTCCAGATTGTTCGATTCTTCGGCAACACGAATCATCTCAACCACGGTGCGCGGAAACAAGCCACTCTGATTCAAAGGCACGGCGAGCGATTCGCCGGCTGAAATATTCTTGCCCGCTTCACGAATGGCCGCGGCGAGCACCTGGTTGCCGGTCGAGTCGCTCGATATCTCCAAGGACCGCAGAATGGGCACGCCATTATGCAGCAGCGTCCCAAGCACACGACAAAAACGCGAGATGGCCAGACTCAAGTAAATGCCCCCCACCCCGGGTATTCTTAGCTTCAATTTGTCGACAAAACTCCGTCCGCGATCGGTCTTGAGTTGTCGCACTGCCGCAATGATCGCAGCCACGGCCAGCGCAACAACATAAATCCCGTACTTCCCGGCGATATGGCTCGTTCCTAGCATCGCCTTCGTGAGTGCGGGAAGTTCGCCTCGCTCATCGAGTCGAGCAAATAGCGGCTCGAATTTAGGCACGAAGAACACGATGAGTACCACGACCGCGATGCTGCCTGCCGAGGCCAGGATGGCCGGGTACGTCGCCGCGCCGACGACACGGCTCTTGAGGTCTTGTTGATGTTCGATAAACTCGGCCGTGCGTTGCAGCACGTCTTCCAGGAATCCACCTTCCCCCCCGGCACGGACCATGCTGACCGTTAATTCGCCAAACACGTCGCTGTGTTTCTCCATGGCCTGGTCCAGCGTGGCACCGTCCGCGACACGGCCGCGAACGTCGCTGAGCACGCTCTTCAATCGCGGATGCGAGGCCTGCCCCGCCAGCACATCCAGCGATCGCAACAGCGGCACACCGCTGTTGAGCAGGTCCGCCAATTGTGCAAGCGAGGTCGCCAATAAATCAGAACTAATCCGCTTCTTGGTTCCGAATGTGGAACGCGCGGCCCTCTTTTCAGTCACATCGAGCGGAAACAACTCGCGATCGCTCAGCATCCCCATCGCTTCGCGCTGGTTGCCTGCCGAAATCGTACCAGCAATCTGCTGGCCGCTTTGATCACGGGCGGTGTAAGTAAAATCGGGCATGGGAATTCGTGCCGAAACTTCACGCGGGGCGACGAACCAACCTGTTTACCTGGTGATTGTCGAATCGACAGGTCGATCTGCCAGTCGCGCCTGCCGTACGCTCAGTCGCACTTGGAAACGCGGACAATTTCTTCTATGGTGGTGTTGCCGTCCAATACTTTGAGCCAGCCGTCCTGCCGCAGCGTGCGCATGCCGGCCTTCATGGCCGCTTGCTTCACCTGGTGGGAAGCGATTCGTTCGACGGCCAACTGTCGAACCTCCTCGTTGGCGACTAACAGTTCATACAGGCCAGCGCGACCAACGTAACCAGTTCCCCGACATTCTCGACAGCCTTTTTCTCGGTAGATCTCTTTTCCGCTATGGCGGAGTTGGTCCAACGGAAAATCACGGGGGACATCCTCGGCGGAAGGCACATAAGGCTCGCGGCAGGCGTGACAAAGCGTCCGCACCAGACGCTGCGCCATCACGCCTTCGACCGTGCTGGCCACCAAGAACGGTTCGACTCCCATGTCGCAAAGCCGCATAAACGAACTCGCTGCGTCATTCGTGTGCAACGTGCTGAACACGAGGTGGCCAGTGAGCGATGCTTGAACCGCATTTTCAGCCGTTTCCAGGTCGCGAATTTCACCAACCAGCACAACATCGGGGTCGTGTCGCAAAATGCCTCGCAACGAAGCGGCAAACGTCAGCCCGATCTTCGACTGAACCTGGATCTGGTTAATGCCTTCCAGTTGATACTCCACGGGATCTTCGGTCGTGATGATCTTGGTCGATTCGCTCTTGATTTCATTGAGCGCGCTGTACAGCGTCGTCGTCTTGCCCGAGCCGGTCGGACCGGTTACCAGCACGATGCCGTGCGGCAACGAGATCACTTCGAGGAACTGTTGATGGAGGTCGGGTCTCATCCCCAGACCTTCCAGCGAAAAATTCATGCGGTCTTTATCCAGCACACGCATGACGATGCCCTCGCCGTGCAGCATGGGTATAATGGACACGCGAATGTCGACTTCCCGGCCGACAACTTTGAGCTTGATCCGCCCATCCTGCGGCAGACGCTTCTCGGCGATATTCAGCCGAGCCATGATTTTCAAGCGGCTGACGATGGCAGCCTGGAAATGGTTGATTTCCGGCGGCGTGGCTTGCGTCTGCAAAACACCATCGATCCGATAGCGTATCTTCATGCCGGCGCGCTGAGCCTCGATGTGGATGTCGCTGGCACGCGCTTCGATCGCCTCGACGAGGATTTCGTTCACCAGGCGAACAACGCTGGCCTCCAACGCGGCCTGGCTGTCCTCGGAACCGTCGACCTCAAGCTCGTCGAGGATTTCGACGCCCCCCTCTTCCTGCCGTTGGGCCAGAAGTCCCTCGACGGTTTCGGATCCAACTCCCAGGTGCGTCTTGATCAGCGAGGCTACCTCGTGCTCGACGGCCAGGACGGGGCAAACACTGAGATTCATTGCCGCGCTGATTTCATCCAGCGCGTAGAGATTGAAAGGGTCGCTCGTTGCGACAACCAACGACCCGTTCCGCATTGCCACGGGGAAGACGCTGTAATGATGGATAATCTTGGCAGGAAAACCCGGCAGCAGGCTGAGATCGACGTCGGCCTTCGTCAGATCGACAAACTCCAAACCGAGTTGTTCGCCGATCGCTTCCAAGGCGTTTTCCTCGGAGACGAAGCCAAGCTGGACTGCCGTTTGATCGGCGCGTTCATCGTCCTTTTGTGATTCCCGAATAACCTCCAACTGCCGAGAGTCAAGCAGCCCTTTCTGGAGCAGTATCTCACCAGTTTCCATGAGGGAACCTCTTGCCATCGTTCGCCACAAGGTGCGGAAACTTCAGAGCAAGCCGCTAGCGCGACACAAAACCTCGAAATTCGGACACCCGTATCCGACTCGATGCTCTGTTGCTACTATCTCCATCAGCCCGGCACGGTCTTGCCACGCTGCGGGGTCGTTCTAGGCGGGACATTTATGACGGTGCTTCGTCAAGCCAACGCAGTAAGCAATTATAATAGGTGGGGCGTTGGCAAGCACCAGGTGCAACGACACCCTTACTTCAAGGCTATCTGACGGCAAGTGCAATTGTCAACACAATTTTCGGGAATCAATCGCAGCAATTTCACGGGGGAAAACCGTTTTGCGTAACCGGAAATGCAGCGATTGGCAGATCACCCGTGTCGTAAGTCCCATCATGTCCTAGGTCTACAACAATGCAACTTACAAAACAACGAGTCAACTTGACGCTTCTCAGGTTGCCGACTATTCGTACAGTATTGGGACTAACCATCCTGGACAGTTGGGTCATGCTGCGCTAAATACGCAAAGTTGAGCAATGGCGGTGATTATGCAAAGAACTCATCCGTGTTGGAGACGTGCGCTGGTTCCGGCGGCGCTGTTCGCTCTGGCAATCGGTTTAGAACTTATTACAGGATGGAACGCTGGCGCTCAGGATATCGAGATCCGGCCAGAGCAACCATTGAAGCCAACGGCTGCTTTCTCTGGCGAACGTTCGGCTTCGCCCGATCCCCTGATAAACCGGGCGGTCTCGGAGTTGTCGCCACCGCTGCCATCCAAGGAAGGAGAAACTGGCGAACGTTTCGCTGGCAAGATCGAACGCTATGCTCGTCGATTGATGAAACGGTATGACCTCAGCGGCGATGGTCTCCTGGACCAGTCCGAGTGGCTGGCGATGCGGGGTGATCCAGCCGGCACCATGGATCAGGACCGCAA
>JAKEGR010000297.1 GCA_022615465.1 Planctomycetota bacterium
GTCGCGAAGGAATCTGCATGAGCGATTATCCAGCCGTACCATCAGGTCTACCAACCCGAACGATAGGCCTTGGTCAGATAGCCATTGGCTGCCGAGTGGTTGGTGAATTTGGCAGCCGAGGTATCCCATAACAGCTTTTCTTGCGGAAGCCGTACCGCGACTGCCCCAAGAAGGACCGCTTCCGTAAGCGGACCAGCGTAACCGAAGTGAGAGGTTGTCGTGCCGTTTCCCAGACAGGCATCCACCCAGCCCGAGTAGTGGTTCACGTCCTCCATTACGGGCATCGCATAATCGCGGAATTTGTCTTCGGGGAACAACCGTGGCTCGCCAACATGGGGAATAACCAGCGTGCCTGATTCGCCGACGAGAACCGAACCTGCCCCAGGCATCTCATAGCTATCCGGAAGTCCCAAAGCGGCACGATCCGGGTGGCACCCCGCACCGTCATACCAGGTAACTGACAGCACATCGCCCAAGGTCCGCGTGTTTCCAGGAAACTCGTATTTCACTGTACACTGCCTCGCCCAGACTTCTTGATTCAAAGGCGGGGCATCTGCCTGGACAGAAATAGGTGCGTTCAGGTCCAAACTCAAGAAAACTGGGTCAAGAATGTGGCAGCCGAAGTCGCCGAGTTGACCGCTGCTAAAATCCTGCCAGGCACGCCAGTTGAAGGGGTGATAGAGACGATCGTTGTACGGGCGCTGAGGCGCGACACCAAGCCATAAATCCCAGTGCAATGATTTTGGAATCTGGTCGGCATCCGCTGGCCGTGCGTCGACCAACAGCCACCCCATCGCACCACTCTGCCAGGAATGGACTTCGCGGACCTTGCCGATCGCCCCGTCATGGATCATTCGGACGGCCGTCCGATAAAAGCGATGGGATTGAATCTGATTACCCATCTGAGTTACCAGACCGTTCCGCTCGGAGGCCAGCCGCATCTTTCTGGCTTCGTCAACAGTGTGTGCCAGTGGTTTTTGGCAGAAAACATGTTTCTTCAACTCGAGGGCCGCCAATGCGATCGGCGCGTGCATGTGGTCGGGTGTCGAGACAATCACCGCATCGAACGCATCGGGCTTGTCCAACAGGAGTCGGTAGTCGGCAAAGCGCATCGCGCGCGGAAACTTCTCCGCTGCCCCACCCAAATGATTGAGTGAATCATCGACATCGCAAATCGCAACGATTTCGGCCAAGGGACTGGCCGCCACCTGAAGCAAGTCGTCTCGTCCTTTGTTGCCGGTGCCGATCGACGCCACGCGAAGCTTGCTGTTAACGTCGCCTGCCCGACAATGCCTCCCCACAAGCGACTGGGTCGCACCGAGCGCTAGTACCTGCAAGAAGTTTCGTCGCTGAATCCGCCAAGTCATGGTTCGATTCCCCTTTCCGCAACCAATTTAAGCTCTGGGTGAGGGTGTCCGCAATACGCACCGGCGACTTGCAGGGAGCGTTTCACTCAGGGCACTCACTTGATATTTACGGAAGACCGGCTGATAATGCCGCAATTCCCATTACGACCTCGCAGCAAAGTGATCGCTTGCCGGGCACGACCGGCCAGATCATCACCATCGGTCGGACGGCCCGAGTTGCGATTCACTCGCTGCGAACAACTACTTCATAAGTCCGCGTAATCTCACTATGGCTAAGGCGTACATTGCCATCGATCTTGGTGCCGAGTCAGGCCGGGTAATTATCGGCGTGCTCTTCAGCGGCAAGCTGAGGTTGGAAGAAGTCCACCGCTTTGTTCACGAGCCGGTTTGGCTGCCGACCGGTCTGCATTGGAACATTACCGACATCTGGCGGCAGATTGTTGTTGGCCTGCGCAAAGCGGCGGAATGGACCAAAGCAAATCACATACAGCCTGTTTCGGTCGGTGTCGACACTTGGGGCGTCGATTGGGCGCTGTTGGACAAATCGGGCGAACTCGTCGGTTTGCCACATGCCTATCGCGACCCGCGCAACCAAGCCGCCTATCAAGAAGTCATCTCCAAACTGGGTGCCGAGCGAATCTACCGCACCACGGGCATCCAATTCATGCCACTTAATACGCTTTATTCGCTCTACGCTCATCAACAGGCCGATCCTGCCGCACTCTCGGCCGCCGACAAGCTCCTGTTCATCCCCGATTTGATTCACTACTGGCTCAGTGGTAATACGACTTGCGAGGCCACCATTGCCTCGACGAGCCAAATGGTCGATTGCCACACTGGCGATTGGGCTTGTGAGATGCTTGGCACCATCGGGCTGCCGACGCACTTCCTACAGCCAATTTCACAGCCCGGCTCGATGATCGGAACGCTTCGCGCGGAACTCGCCACCGAGACCGACTTGCCGAAGGACTTGTGTGTCGTCGCCCCCGGCGCGCACGACACGGCCAGTGCGGTCGCTGCGGTACCGGCATCCGAGTACACGAAGTGGTGCTTCCTGTCTAGTGGCACCTGGTCGCTCCTCGGCGCGGAGCTTTCCAAACCGTGCGTCACGGCGGCTGCCGAAGCAGCGTCGTTCACCAACGAGTTCGGCGTGTCGGGCACCTTCCGCTTTTTGAAAAACATTCCTGGTTTGTGGCTCGTGCAAGAATATCGGCGCGATTTGGCACGGCAGGGTCAGGACTTGGATTATGCCGAGTTGACGCGCCTCGCTGGCAAAGCACAACCATTTGCGGCACTCATTGATCCAAATCACGCGTCGTTTCAGGCACCGGGCGGAATGATCGAGAAAGTCGCCGCGCTGGTCCGCTCCTCCGGCCAGCAGGTGCCCACCTCACCCGGCCAATTCGTCCGCTGCTGTCTGGAAAGCCTCGCGCTGGCCTATCGTGAGAAGCTGGCGGCGCTCGAATCGATCCTTGACCAAAGATTTGACGTGATCCACATCGTCGGTGGAGGCGGCAAGAACACGCTCCTCTGCCAGATGACGGCCGATGCCACCGGCCGACGCGTCGTCGTCGGCCCTTATGAAGCCACGGCGATGGGCAATGCCCTGGTGCAGGCGATGGCCACTGGTGATGTCGGCGGTCTCACCGAACTCCGCAGCATCGTTGCTCGCTCATTGGATCTCGTGACCTATGAGCCGGGCGAGACGGGCAAATGGGACCAGGCGTTGGAACGGTTCCAAGGATGTTTGCGGATGACATGAGCCTGTAATGCTGGCCGCCCTCGTTCATCAAGGAAGAGCAGGAGTTGCCGCGGCAAGCTCGTGTAGAGAGCAATTACTTGCTGGCATTTGCCGTCGTTTTGCCATGTTGCACGAGTAGGGCGCCGCTGGTGCGGTGTGTTTGTTCCAGCCTTGCGTGCCGCTCGGCGGTACGGAAACAAAGTTGCACCAACAGGTCTCGCGTCGGTTCATCCACCGCAGTCAGTCGTGTTGCCAGCCGTCGCATTCCCTGCGGATTTTTTTCCGCGGTGCGGGAGAAGTTGCTCACAAACGAGAGCGTCTCGATCAAATTCCGATCGGCCGTCTTCGTGATCCAAGGCTGGACTGTCTTGGCAACGAGTTCGATGCCAATCTGCTCGATGTGGACGAAGGAATCGACGCGAACAGTGATGTAATGGCGGCCGTTCGTTTCCTGGACGGTGTCGTACCGTAACAGCACGAGCGTCTGTGCCTGGATGGGTTGGACGAACGGCTGCCCCTCGTAGGCGCCTTCGGCAAATACGACGGCCAGATTCTGAGTGCCTTCGCCCCAATTGCTGTACAAATAGCGGACTGTGCCGGTCGTCCCGGCTCCATCGGTGCCACGGAACGCACCATCGGGCATCCTGTCGAGCTTCACCTGACTCACTCCCATCACGTGCCACACGTCGATGATCACCTCGGGGTGTTGAGCCAGAAAAACAAACATGTCGGGATCGCAATCGATCACTCGCGTTGGCAGGCGTCGGTAGATCGCGGCGTTCTTGACGACAAAATGGGCATTGCGGCGATCCAGTGGTACCATCTCTTGCCAGGGAATCGCTCGAACGGCCTCCTCGCGAGCAACGCGATTGGAGGTAGCGTCGGTTGAGGTGGCGGCGTGTGCCAGCGATGCAGCCAGCATTGCCAAGCCGAGGCTCACTGCAAGGCCAACACCGCGCCAGCGGTGCATCCAGATAGCACGCTGGCAGAAAGCAACCGCCGCCGTCTTGTTGACGGCCGATCGTTGAAGCAACCTCATCGAAGCCCCCCTCGACCGACGTCCCGTAATGTTCGCCCTGATAGCTTGCAGCAGGTTAAGTTGTGTCGGTCCGATAGATATTTCGGCCGGGCACCCATCGGAACGACACAATAAAGTGCTGAAGCGACCGCGTGGTACGAATCACTGACCCGCTGGCATGCCGATCAATGATGCAGGCGGCTTCGCAGGTCTCGCCGTTTGACCTGCCTTTCCACCTGGCCCACGTTGTCGATTCTCTAGAGTCGCTGCCTTAGCAGCGAACTCGGCGCGCCGGGCGTCCGTATTGACCTTGATTCAACAGGACGACTGACGCGAGAATGCGGTCCTCGTCTCATCGTGTGGATCGCCACTGGAGTGTTGGGTGTGTTCGAAGTACCAAAGCGTTGCTCCTTGCCGCGCTATCTGTCTCTGCCCCTGATTATTGTGGCTTTGGTCCTGGTAGTGGCAAAGTTGGCGTCTCTCCAACGCGCTGACTTGATCGCCGATCTTGCCGACCGAGTCGCCCACGCAGATCCGTTCGAGGCACAGGCCGCAGTGCGTCAGCTAGCCGCAATGCCGCGACCACCAATTGCCTTATTGGCGGCGACAGCGGCGTCTCCCAACCGGGACGTCGCTCGGGAAGCTCAGGATTCGATTGGTGAGCTGCTGCGACAGATTCAACGAAATATGAGCGATGGCAGCCGTCTTGGTGCCGCAGCCAGCCAACTGGCCGAACTATCCGAGTCGCTGGCCAGCCAGCGGTTTGCGTTTGCCCCGGCAGATCATCCCTGGCTTCGCAAGACAACGTACAAAATCATCCGCTTGGCGAATCGACTGCCAGCGAGAGAAACGCCACTTTTGGCCAACCAGAGTGATTCCATCCTGGCGGTAATTGTCGGTAGCGATGAGGTGACAACCGCATCCGTGGCGGGGAAACGGCAGGCAACCGACGAGTTGACCGCAGTTACTGAAGTGGCGGCCCCAGCCCCGCAAACCAATTCGTCGCAGCCTGATCAGCACGAGTTGGGAGACCGCTTCGAAGCGTTGTCGCAGCGGCCGTTTCCCACAACGGCTGGTGTTTCCGAGCGATCTCCGGCGGAAGTTGTCAACGAGGCCATGATTCCCCCGGTTGAAAATAGAACGAGCAACCTGCCGCCGACCTCACCCGACGCTGAACCAGGATTCGATCGGCAGCCCAAGTGGACGCACCCAATGTATTCGGCCATGCCAGCGTCGCCGATCAGTTCACTGCCGATCCCGAACGACGATTCGTTGGCGAGCGTGAATCCGCTTCGTCCGACGCTTGCTGCCTCCCCACCCAACACTGCAAACGGCGATGTGCTGGCAAGTGTCCCCTCGCGCGACCTGCTTGCCCGCTGGTTCGCAGCCGATGGCGAGGCGGTCTTTCCAGTGGAGGAGGAACTCTCACAACGTGGGTTTAGCCGGTTATCGGAGCGACTGGTGCAACAGTTGTTTTCGGATCAAGTCGAAGATCGGCTACGGCTGGTCGACGACGTGCTGACCGAACCGGGGGTCGACGCGCGGCCCTGGCTGCTATTGCTCGCCGATGATAGAAGCGGGGACGTGCGACTCGTGGTGGTGACTGTCATGGCTACCTCGAACGATCCCGAACTCATCGAAAAAGCCTGGCGGGTAGCGATCAGCGACCGCGATCCCCGTATCGCCAGCCTGGCAGAGCGGTTACGCGAACGGCGTCGCGACCGACAGAGCTACTGA
>JAKEGR010000298.1 GCA_022615465.1 Planctomycetota bacterium
ATCGAAGTGGTCGAACTTCATCACGTGTCAAGCGACGCGCTTGGTCGCGTGATCGCCCAGGTGGAAGCGGTCATTTCCGCGGGTCGGCAAGGACAGGTGATGGTTCGATCGCTATCGAAACCGAACGCCATGCTGGTGATCGGCTGGGGGGAAACGATGGATGCCATGCTCGACTTGATCGGGCGATTGGACCAACCAACGGACCCCGAATCGCAACTGCAAATTTTTCGGCTCAAGCATGCTCCGGCCGCAACAGCACAACAGACCATTGCCCAGTTCTTTACCAACCGACAGGGATTGGGGCCTATCGTCGTGGTGGCGGCCGATGTGAGGTCCAATGCCTTGATCGTGCAAGCAAGTCCTCGAGACATGCAAGAAGTGGCGATATTGGTCGAGCGGCTCGACACACCAGGGAGCGATGTCGTCAACCAGTTGCGCACGATTCCCCTGAAACACGCCCTCGCGGCGGACGTCGGACCCATTCTTCAGCAAGCGATCACGGCGGTCGGAACCGGCGCGCAAGGCGCCTCGGGGAAGTCCATTCTCGAAATCCTCACACTCGACGCCGCGGGTCGAAAGCTGGTCGAGTCCGGCATGTTGAGCGGCGTCCGCATCACGCCGGACCCAAACACAAACACGCTGATCATTTCCGCGCCTGCCGATAGCATGGAACTGGTGACCGCTTTGGTCCAGCAGCTCGATTCGCTGCCGTCGTCGTCGATGGCACAGATCAAGGTATTTCGCATCATCAATGGAGACGCCCGCAGTCTGGTGGTGATGCTGCAGGTGCTGTTGGGATCTCAGACGACAGGTCCGCAATTGGCCGTGGCGCCGGGGGAAGCCTCGCTGGCGCCGCTTCGTTTTGCCGTGGACGCGCGCTCTAACTCGATCATCGCCACCGGATCGGTTGGCGAATTGCGAATCGTCGAAGCGATCCTGCTGCGTCTCGACGAGAGCGATGTCAAAGAAAGGCGAGCCAAGGTCTATCGACTCCGTAACGCCCCGGCAATGGACGTAGCCGTGGCGGTCAATGAGCTGCTGCGGAGCGAACGGGTGCTCACGCAGGCATCGGCTGGCACGGAAAACGTCTACGAGCTGCTCGAACGAGAAGTGATCGTCGTTCCTGAACCGATCAGCAACAGCTTGATCATCAGTGCGTCGGAACGTTTTTATGATCGCATCAAGGAACTTGTCGAAGAACTCGACGCACAACCACCGCAAGTGGTGATCCAGGTGCTGATTGCCGAAGTGGAACTGGGCAACACACGCGAATTTGGCGTGGAACTGGGTATTCAAGATTCCATGTTGTTTGATCGCAGTCTGTTGGGCGGTCTGGTTACCACGACAGACACCACCTCGCTATCGACCCCCGCGGGCGTGGTGACGACGACGCAGCAGAATGTTGTTGCGGCCACGAACGAACCCGGTTTCGACTTCAACAACAAGCCGCTGGGCAACAGCGGCAGCGAACAGTCGCTGGCCACGGCGGGCGCCCTGGCCGGCCAGGCCCTGTCGAGCTTCACCGTGGGACGGCTCAACTCGGAACTCGGCTACGGCGGCCTCGTGCTGTCGGCCAGCAGTGAAAACATCAGCGTTCTGTTGCGTGCGCTGAGCGACCATCGCCGGCTCGATATCCTCAGCCGTCCCCAGATCACGACCCTCGACAATCAACCTGCCTTCGTGCAAGTTGGCGAACGCGTGCCCTACATTACCGATGTGATTACCACCACCTTCGGCCAGAACAACGCGGTGGAACTGGTCGACGTGGGTTTGATCCTCGCCGTCACGCCGCGAATCAGCCCGGACGGCACGATCGTCATGGAAGTGGACGCTCAGAAATCAAAACTAGGCCCGCGGGAAGAAGGGATTCCGATTTTCGTCAACCTGGCCGGCAAAGAGATACTGTCGCCAAAAATCGAAATCATCGAAGCCCAAACGACCGTCAGCGCAGCGGATGGACAAACCATCGTCCTGGGCGGTTTGATCGCGGAAACCGAACTCAAGCACCGGCGCCGCGTACCCTACCTCTCGGATCTTCCGATCCTGGGATATTTGTTCCGCTACGACTCCGACGCCGCAGTGCGAACCGAATTGCTCATCGTGCTTACGCCGCGGGTTGTGCGGAACGAAAACGACATGGAACGGGTCAAGCAAGAAGAGGCCGCCAGGATGAGTTGGTGCCTGAGCGATGTCCAGCGGGTTCACGGCAACACGGGCATTTACGGCACCGATACCTGCGACGACGGCGCACCGGAACCAGCGGTCATCTACCCGGTCGATAACCCGCGAGGCGAGACAACCGACAGCGGCGTACTCGAAGGCCAGCCAACCCAACTGCTTCCGGAGCCCTATCTGGGGCAGCCGATCGAGCAACTTCCGGGACCAGGTCCGAATCAGCCAAACGAAGGGCCGGTAGCGCCCGATTCCAATCTCGGGCCGGCACCGCCGATGCGGCTGCCAACGGATCATGGCGATAGTCAACCATTGGGCAGATAATGCCAACAATCAAGCGACTCGTGCAATCCAAGTTGAAAGCCAACTCCGCATATCGATGGTTTGGTTTGTGCATGCTGGCTCTGGCGATACCCGGCTGCGCGGGGGTGGGCAAGAGCCTCGATCCGGGGGAACGGTTCGCCTGGTTGAAGCGAGAGCCTAAGCCGCAGGAGCCTGACAACATCGCCGTCGTCTGGACGGACACCGTGCTGAACACGCCGGGACTGCCGCCCGTGCGCGGTTTCGGAGGCCGGGTTATGTTCTTCGACCGACCCAGCGAAGAGCAGGTCAAGGTAAGCGGTAAACTGTTGATCTACGCTTACGACGAATCAGACAACGGCGCCATTACGAATGTGCCCGATCGCAAGTACGTGTTCCCAGCCAGCCAGTTGGAGAAGCTTTACGGCAAGACCGACTTGGGGCCTTCCTACAGCGTGTGGATTCCCTGGGACAAAGCCGGCGGCGAGCGGAAGCGGATCAGTCTCTTGGCGCGATTCGAATCGGATAGCGGTTCCGTGACAATCTCGGAAATGTCACGGCACTTGCTGCCAGGCGTGGTACCGGCATCGGCGGCCCAACAGGAACTCCAGAAACCGCGACAAACAGCGGCAGCCGACGAAGCCGTGCAGGCCAGCTTTGATGACCATGCGGACGACGCAGCCCGCCCCCACGCCCCATCCGGTGAACCACAGCGCCACCGCATGACGATCGACACCATCGACCTGGCCGACCCGATCCATCATCAACTGGCACGTCTCCCCGCGGAAAGAGCCTCGGCGCCACGATCACAACTGGACATGCTCCGAGAGGCCGTCGACAGCCACTCCGCCGCGAACCAACCTCCTGGCCCAATCACAGACTCCGACCGTCAGAACATCGAGGCCACGGCACCACTCGGTCTCCAGCAAGCTGCTGGAACCGTCTTGCCAGAGAATTTGTTGGCTGGCACCCCTTCCACGGATACAAGCCCTGGCGCTGCCGCCGGTCAATCGGCCGGAGAATCGCCGATGCAAGCTAATTCACTTCCATCGGTGTGGGAGTGGGCTCAGCATCGAGCGGAGTTGGCGGAGGAAAAGACGGAGCAACGTCGGCGACCACAAGCTCATTACGCACGTCCCAGACCATCGGCTCAAGCCTCGCGATCTGCTCAGCGAGAGCCCGCGACTCCTTGGACCGGACGGTCCCCGCCAGCACCAGCGTCTCCCCCTCAAGCCGAATCTCAACCGGCGTCCCAAGTCCCCGTTCGATGACGTCGTGGACCCGGTCGAGCGGGAAGACAAAGCCGGTGCCATCCACCGCCTCAGCCGGCTGGAAACCAACCACCAATCGCGGTCGATAGATCGTGCCGGGCGACCGACCTGCGCGATACTGCAACAACTGGCTGTTGATGTCATGTAGCGGCGGAATGGGGGGCGTCGTCACGGCGGACAGGATCGGGGCAGTTGCACGCTGCTGCTGTCGGCCGATGAAATGCCGCCCCTCCCTGGCATCGGCCCCCACAAAGGCCCGCGGATCACGATTGCGCCTCAAGAATCGCTCGCTACCTGTAATCGTTCCCGTGGTATTCCCCTGTCCAACCGTTGATGCTTGACCCATCTGCGGTACAACGACCCCGCTTACCTGAGCCCGCGCATTGGCAGGAAACGTCAGTGCGATCAGCAACCCTGTCGCGGCAAAACCATTGGTCTTCATAAGAAAACACTTTCGAGAGGATCCAGCCAGGTTGGTAAGTTAGTGCGGGAATCAGCCCGCATGTTCACATCAATACTCGGGCGGCAGGGCGGTTGCCTGGCTGAGCTGTTCGCCCAACGTGAGCAGCCATCGCTCGCCATCAGAATCGATCACCACATCGCGTTCATCGATGTCGGCAACGGTCCCTTGGAAATCGCCCACTTCGAACCGCTGGCCGACTTTGAGCTTTAACGTCTCACCGGTCGTGCGAACCGTGAACCAGGCCTCTTGAACATCGTTCACGCCGTTGATGCCGGTCAGATAGGTGAAGTCGGCGGGGTCGAAACCGATACCGCCATCGCCGAACAGATCGCGTTGCGCGATCACATGGTAGTCGGCCAGCCGATCGGACGAGAGACGCGTGGACCGGCCTTCGGCCAACTTGTCGGTCTGTTCTGCATCCGGAAGAATCAGCGCCTCGATCCCGAGAGTGACATCAAGCTGCCGAGAATTGGGGACGGGCGTAATGTTCAAGCGTTGAATCTGATGCAAATGAATGGCTCGGTAGAAATCGTGCAAGACCGTTGTGACCTGTTCGAGCGTCCCACGTCCCCGCACCATGACGGGAAGGCGATAGTAAACGCCATTCTTGCCCGTTACCTCATTAAAGCTGACCGTCCCGCCCTCGAGTCCGCGTTGTCTCACCACTTCCAGCAACCATGCCTGATAGGCGGAACGCGCTTTCTCGAGATCGGACGGCAAGGAACGCTTTCGCCACTCGGCTAACTTGGCGCCGGCCTCTCGGCCGCGCTCAATGCTCTTTTCGTGGGCTTCAATCTTGCGTTGGATACTGTCGATTCTTGCCTGCAGTTCGTTCTTTGGTTCACGCAGCACCGAGGTCACCAACCGGTCAACGACGAACCCGAGCACTAGCGCGCCAACAATTCCGGCCAAGATGGTTTCACGCTTTTTCATGATCGCCTACTTGGCCTGAACCGAGTTCGTGGTGGGCGAGTCCGCCGCGGAACGTTGTCCGCCATGGTTGCCACCGCGGTTCCCTGGCGCATCTCGGGAACCACCGGGTGGAGTCATGTTGGGGCGAATCGTATTATCTTTGACCGGGAGGGAAGGCGGCGGCGACATGTATTTGGAAACGTCACGTTTCGCAACGGCGACCGTCGTAACAAATTGCCAGACCGACGTTTCGTCGAGTGTCTTTTCCTGCAGGTTATCGCTCTTGACCTTGTGGAAATCGTTGCGAAGGTTGTCCTCCATGTGTTCAACGATCGACGGAGCGCGGACGAGTCCCGTCAGCACCGTAACGCCGCCACCAGGCGCGCGTTGCATGCTCAGTCGCTGGAGTACGGCGTCACGACGGTTGGGAAAGGTCTGCGAAAGCTCACGAAGTTCGTCGAGCCAAATCACATCGCTATCCGACCACGCTTCGATCTCGGCAACGCTTTGCAGCATGACGTCGGCCTTTTTTGCCGTCTCGGAGCAGACCGCTTCCTCGGCCTTCAAAGCGTCGTATCTGTCCTTCAACTCCGAATAGCCCTGATAAGCAAAGAACGCGAGGGCGGTCACGGCCGTCGCGGCCGCGGCCACCCCTGCCGCGATCTGCCGTCGACGGTTCGGCGGCGCGGGCCGTTTGCGAGGGTGGAGGAAATCAATCGAGGGAGCCACGTTCGTGGATTCGTCGATGAGCGTGCCTAACAGGGCGATGAATCGTCCAGGCTGGCCAGCGCGTTCGACGTCCGTCGATGGTTCCGCGATCAAGCCCGTGAACGGGTCGAACACCTCGGCCGGCACATTCAGTTCAGCCGTGATCTGGTCGGTTAATGCTTGATGTTGATTTGTATCACCTGAGACAAATATCTGATCCACCGAGCCAACGTCTGCTTGATTCTGCACTGCCATGATCGTGCGGGCAATCTCGGGCAAGAGCGGATCGCGGCCCTCGCTTTCGGAGTTGTCGGCAGGGAGAAGAATGGCACGGGTGAAGACAACGTGGCCGTCGCGCAACACCACCAGTTCCGCTTCATTGCCACTCACATCGACGAGCAAGTAGGTGCCCTGCTTTCGATGGGTCGCGGAAAGAAAACGCGATGCTGTGGCGTGCGGCCTCAGCACGAGACGCCGAAGCGTAAGTTGCGCCACCTCACACACCCCTCGAATGAACTGTAACTCGGCGGACGAGATGGCGGCCACCATGACCGAACAGGATTGGCTGGCGTCCGCGTAGATCGGCACGAAATCAACGACCGATTCATCGTTCACCGAACTCAGTTCACGAACCGACTGATGGCGAACCAGGTCAGGCAACTCCTCCACGGGACAAGGAGGCAGCGTGAGGCGTTGGATCTCGACAGCCTCGCGACCAACACACACCAACGCGCGTTTGTCCTTTACGCCGTGGGCCGCAAGTGCCGCCCGCAATGTGGAACCAATCACCTTGCTAGTCTGTGTTGCCCGCTCATCTTCCGTACGCGGCAATTGCACGGTCACTGTGTGCTCTACACGAAGCTGGCCTCGTCTCGATAGAACGACTGCAAACCGGACGTGTCGTTGATCCCATTCGATGGCGAGGTAACGTGACATAGCGCATTCATCGCGGGGATGGATGAAGGGAAAGCAAGGCGGGCAAAAAAGCGGGACGACCGCGCGTCGGCCTGAATGTTGCAAGCCTATCGTCGAAGGGATCCTTCTCCCACTCCCAACTCGTCAGGGCTGAATCCCATCGGAGTGTTTCCCAGATCACTCCATGATACCACGGCGGGTGGGTCACTTGTAGCATCAAGCGTTATCTGGCGACGGGCAACCGGGCCGTGTTCGTCGAAGTAACCCACTACCTGGAAAGAACATACGTCGCCCGACGCAGTCAAATTGGGGGCCAATACGCGGAGCTTTGGCAGGTCGACGATCCCCTCGGTCAGCAGCCAACCTAGATGCGGCGGTTGCTCGCCGCTGGAGTTGCCGCGCCGCGAGACAATCGCCTCCGCCACGCTCTCGTCAAGGTCCGGAACGGCCCGGAGAACCGGGGCCGGCGCCTCGTTGGCGTTTACCCGGCCCGAGATACTGGCAGTGTCACGGGTCGTTGTCCATGCGTCGAGCACTACGAGCCATTCGTCGAGCGATTCGGGGGTGTTCTTGATCGGGCTTGGAAGTGTCGCTGCCGATTCACCGGCACCAGCCGGACTAGCGACTGTCGCATCCACAAGGTCGAAGACCGAACGAATCTCCCCGGGAGACGTTTTCTCGGCCGCCGCACGATTCCCAGCCGAAGCGTCCAAGGACTCCGACGGTCGGGCAGGCTCAGTTTCCATGGGACCGTACTTCCGGTAGGCCTCGACGAACTTGGCGAATTCGTTGGCATTCACGAGTGGCAGGCGAAGCGTGATCATTTCGATGCTGGCCGTATTGAGGTTGAGTTTCGGTTCGCCGTCAGGGGCCAGATTACTCTCCGCCGACACGAGCGTCAGCAATTCTTGCCAGGGCACTGAGCGAACGGACCCAATCGCCCCGGAGCCACCCGGAAGTCGTTCAGACTGCTCGTAGGGATCGAGACGACCATTGTAGTTTCGGTCGGCACCAAGCAATTCATGACGGCTTACACCGGCAACGAGCAACAACTCCTCCAGGCGACGCGGTAGCGCATTGCACGGTTCGTAGGGTGTGTCGAGCGCCATATAATCCGACACCTCGCCTCCATATTCTCGAGGCTCAACATCTGGATCGATCCAATCGAGAATGTGGTCGGCCGTTTCTTCACTCATTCCTGGCAAGGCCATCAGCGCGCGTCGCCCATTACCGGGCACCGCGGTTTCCCAGGCGAGCACTGTCGACAAATTCAATTTCGAGGACTCGTCGGTCAGGCCATAGCGGATCCCCGCGGGCATGCCGTCCACGACTTTTGTTGATAACACACTGAAGCGACAGGGATTGGACGCCTCCTCATCCACGTTGACGATCACGCCGCGAAACTGGTCGGGATTATCAAAGACGCCGCCGAACTCGGCTCTCTGTTCGGGCGGCATGGCCAAGACCGCCCTGATCAGTTCGACGCCCGATTCGATATTGGCAACCGCTTGCACCTGCCGGCCGTGAATGGTCACGGCCATATGTTCGGTGAACATCAACTCCGTGAAGGCATAACCTGTCAGACTGAGCATGGCGACTACAATCAACACCAGAACGAGGAGCGTTCCACATCGTCTCCCGCGGGGTCGTCGGCCGGACAAGTTGCCCAATTCGCTAACAGGCATCATTCGTCACCTTCCCCAGTTCCTCCCTCAGAACTCGATTTCTCCGTGGTAGTCGCACCCGACTCGAACAGGCCGTCGCGGCAAGATCCGCAACCTTGGGCTACCGGTAGCGCAACGACGTGTCGAACCACGAGCCACGGGCCAAACTGGGACGATTCGCTGTCTTCGAACCGATTGAGTTCACGCTCAACGGCGGCCTTGTCAGTAGGCAGAATGGCCGCAAGGATCTCGACTGCCCGTGGGAACCCATTCCGAGCGCGACTGTCCCATTGTGAGTGCCAACGACTTCCATCGTGGTATCGGAATCGGAGGCGCACGGCTTCCGGTATCAGCAGCGAGCGGTATTCGATCGCCTTGGTTTGAAAACCGTCGTCGAGCAGTCCAGTTGGCTCACCGGAAGGACGCGGCGCGCCACCGGGTCTCGCGTTTGCCCCCCGTTCATTCAAATCGATCACACTGGAGGGCGGCTGAAACTCCCGCTCGATCTCGCCGGACTCCAGATCGAACGTTTCGGATCGTTTCGTCCTGGCGGTTCGACTGACGGGCCAGGCCGATTCGCGGCGTTCGACACCCCGTGTCGATTCAATCACTTCGCGGTCGATCACTCCAAGCTGCGCGGCAGCGGTTGCCATCTCGGGTTCGGCAATTGTTTTCCATTCTTCGAGACCACCGGCGGTCGGCGGCTCTCCGGTATCTTGCGATTGGTTGCTGTCGTCTCGACCAGACGGTTTCATGGAATTTCGTCTGACATCGCGCGATGGAACAGAATCTTCAGGAGAAGAACTCATCTCCGGAAATGACAACCGGCTATTTCCATCCGAATTCTCGTGATAGGTCAGGGCGTATTCGACAATTTTTAGTTCTTTCGGCGGGTGAAAGCTGGATTCGTTGGACACGAGGGCGTCGCTCCGCGAATTGTTCGGCATGTCGCGATCGTGGTAAACGACAACCCACAGAGTGTCCTCGGTTCCGATGAGCGACGGCTGCGTGTACGCGCCGTGTTTTTTAGGTTCTTGCGAGTCACTCCCGCTCTCCTCCAAGGCAGAATCGCCCGCTTGATCTTCAGAACCCCGTGCGGGAAGGGATGGATCGTTGCCATCCGTCGTCTGAGAAGCAGCCGGTCCCGCCGGAACGGCTGCCGGCGGCGTTTTTTCCGGTACATCGGGCTGGGCGGGCAGTGGCTGACTCAAGGGCTTGGTTTCATTCCCCGCAGGAAGCCCGGAGTCGTGCCCAACGGCCGTGGAGGGGGTGACCGCTGGCGTCCTGCTC
>JAKEGR010000299.1 GCA_022615465.1 Planctomycetota bacterium
CCTGCGCGCCGCCTGAGCCTCGGCCCAGTGGGCCCATCATTTTTTTGTATTGACGTTCGGGTCGTCCGCCAGGACGAATCCATCACCAACAGACGCTGGATACCAATGCCTTAGCAACGCGGAACGCTTGAAGAATCGCCTCAGTTTGGCGTGGTCGCGCGAGAGCGTGCCTGTCCCCTTTTTCAACGGGCAGCTAACAAGCCAGAAACCACAAAGGTCCGTTCGGAAAACCCCGTGAACGGTCATGGAAGCAAAGGACTCGAAGGAGGAAGTTATTTTCCTGCGGTTCCTTGCCGTGCCGGCCGCAAAGGGCTGTGAACAAGGACGAACTTCCGCGGTTCCGTGGTGGCGAACTGGACCGTCGCGCGGCGATTCTTGCCGAGGCCGGAGAGGGCGACGATCTTGCCCGGGCCGAATTCTGGATGGACTACCGCCATGCCTTGCCGGAACACGTCCGGTGAGACGCGCGGCAGATCCGGCGGTTGGGCTTGCGCGGAGTCCGATTCGCCGGCCATTGCGGCCGCGGTCGTGATCGAGGCCGCGGCGATGCCGAAGGAAGGCTTGCCCCCACCGGGGGACTCCACGTTGATATCGGTGGGCTGCAAGTTGCGAACGACGCGGCGGGAAGACGCCTTGCGGGGCGAGGCCCCAGTCGCCTCGTCATCAATCTGCCAGTTGTCCCAGGCATCGTCGTCTTCCTCGTCATCCTGGTCTTCGCCCCAGGGATCGAGGATTCCGGCCTGCGCTTCCGACGGTCCGATTTGTTCCATTTCTTGCCGCGGCATTTCCATCAGAAACGAACTGGGGATCGTTCGCCGACGCACACCGCGAAAGTCACGTGTGATCGCATAGCTGAGTTGCAGCTCCTCCTCGGCCCGCGTCAGACCGACAAATGCCAGCCGCCGCTCTTCTTCCAGCGCGTCCGGATGCGGGCCGACGCGCTCGTGAGGCAGTACACCATCTTCGAACGCGACAATAAACACCACCGGGAACTCAAGCCCCTTGGCCGCGTGTAAGGTCATCAGGGTTGCCTTATCCACTTCCGTGTTCCAGTTGTCGGTCTCGTTCACCAGCCACGCGCGTTCGAGATACGCTTCGAGCTGCCCGCCGCCAGGGTTCTGTTCGTCGAACTGCCGGGCATCCGTCAGAAGTTCCTCGATGTTGGCTAGCCGGTTCTGGTCCTGTTCATCGTCGCTCTGGATCAGCCCGGCGCGATAGCCAGAGGCTTCCAGCACCGTTCCGATCACTTCCTCGACGTCGCCGTGGAGGACTGCATCGATGCGGTCCATGATGTCGACGAACGAGAGCAGCTTGGCGGCCGCTTGCTTCGAGAGTCCGTCGACCCGCGAGGCATCGCGGGCGGCATCCGAAAGCGACAAGCGGGTACGGGTTGCATACTCGGTGAGTCGTTCGATGGTCTTGCCGCCGATGCCGCGTGGGGGAGTGTTCACGCAGCGTTCAAACGCCATGTCATCCCTTGGGTTGTTGACGAGTTGGCAGTAAGCGAGAACGTCCTTGATTTCCTTGCGTGCATAGAACTCCTGCCCACGGATCATCTGGAAGGGCACGCCCGCCGCATGGAGCGCCTGCTCGAGAGACCGCGACAGGGCATTGACCCGATAAAACACCGCAAAGTCGCTCGGCTTCCGCCGGCCGCTCTCGACGGCGCGTCGGATTTGGTCGGCAATATCCCGCGCTTCGTGGCCTTGGTCCTCGTACGCCACCAGGCGAATTGGCGCTCCTTCCGAATTTTCGGTCCAGAGTGTTTTGTGTTTGCGACGTCGATTGTGGCTGATCAACTCGTCTGCGATGCGGAGAATCTGCTTGGTGCTGCGATAGTTCTGTTCGAGTCGTACGATCCGCACGCTGGGGTAGTCGTTTTCAAACTCGAGGATATTGTTGAGATCGGCCCCGCGCCACCCGTAGATGGATTGATCCGGATCGCCGGTCACGCCAAGGTTGGGATAATCGGTCGAGAGCGCCCGGAGGATCACATACTGAGCGCGATTCGTATCCTGGTACTCGTCAACCAGCACGTAGCGATAACGCTCGTCAAGTTCCGCACGGATTTCTTCGTGTTCATACAGGAGTCGCGCCACATGCAATAACAGGTCGTCGAAATCGACCGCCGAAGAAGCCAGGAGCCGCTCTTGATAGGCCGGATACACCTCGGCCACCACGTGGCTCAGCATGCTGCCGGAACGCGGCTCGTACTGGTCGGCCGGGATGAGCTTGTTCTTCGCCGCGCTGATCGCCTCGGCCAATCGTTCCGGCGAGTAGTTCCTCGTGTTGATGTCGCGGGCTTCGATCACGCGTTTGACGGTCTGGCGTGCGCCGCTGGCATCGTAGATGGTGAAGTTGGGCGTGAGGCCGACATATTCGGCATATTGCCGCAGCAACCTGGCCCCGAAGCGGTGAAACGTGCTCAGCCAGACGCGGTCGCCGGGCGCCAACTCGGCGACACGGCGCTGCATTTCGTCGGCTGCCTTGTTGGTGAAGGTCAACGCCAAGATCTGAGACGGCCGCACGCCGCTTTCCAAGAGGTATGCAATGCGATGGGTGATGACGCGGGTCTTTCCGCTTCCCGGCCCGGCCAGGACGAGTAGCGGACCGTCGCGGTGAGTGACTGCTTCGCGCTGGGGTTTCGTCAGGATTGAAAGGAGAGTTTCCAAAGTCGGTGAAAGGGGAGTGAGGAAGACCGGAAAACGAGGATCATCGGTACCTTGCGTCGCCGATTCTATCATTTCGCATGCCCGCTCGCCTGTTCAACCCCATCTCTGCGGGGGATCGCCACCAACCAGCACCGCCGAATGGTCGCCGTGGCGGTGCTGGCATCCACCCTGCACGGAAAAAATCCGAAGAAAATTGTTGGCCTGTGGCTGGAAAATTGGTATACTCCGCGGCCAGTGGCAAGGCGGCGCGGCCCGGAAAACCCTCCGTGCGAAAGGCGCGCCTCGATCCAGCCGATTCCTTGTGTTTCGCTGTTTCAGGAGGAAGGAACCCCAAAATGACACGCATTCCGATCAATCGTGCCTACGAACAGTCTGAAGACCTTAAAGACAAGCTTGAGATGAGCACGGCCGAAATTGGCCTGGCGGTCCGCACTACCAACTGCCTGGAAGAACGCGGTGTTTTCACGGTGGATGACCTCTTGCAATGCACGCGTGAAGACCTTCTAAGTATCTCCAACTTCGGCGAGAAAACGCTCGAAGAAGTCTACAAATCGCTGGAAATCCTTGGTTTTTACAGGCCTGGCCGGGCACCCACTCACCCGCGCTGACGGCTAACGCCGGTCTCTCGCGGCACAACCTGGGATATGCAAGAATAAGTAGGGTCTGGGTTCTCTGGCGACTGGACGGTGGTACGCTGTCCGGTTTCCATGGAAACATGGCCTTGCTTCCATTGCCTCTTGATCGTGCTCCCTCCGAGAGTCCCTCCATGCCCTTCGGCTTGCGACTCTTTGTCAAGAAACGTGGCACTCGCCGGACCGGCTCGCGCTGGCAAGCCATGTTGGCCGAGGGCGTGGTCGACGCCGCACTCCTGGCGATTGGTCTTTACGGCCTCTACTGGCTGGTCACGCGGTTCATCACGGTCGAGGGCGCTGGCTACAATTGGTGGCCCTGGCTGGTAATGGTAATTCCCTTCGCGTTAATCGCCTACGGCGCGGTTGGCGTCATGACGCTCCTGTGGAAAAGCTACGCCTCGACCGAGCGCCGCGCCGCCACCGTTCAAAAGGCCACGGACTGGGAAATCCCCGGAACCGACGTAAAGTCGGCCTACCCGCCCCTCCCCACGATACCGCCGATCGACGCGGTCGTGGACAGTCCGGGCGTTCGGCTCGCATTCCGCCTGCCGATCGACGCCGCTCCCGGCTGGGTGTCCGCCACCATGGCCGCGATCTGCCTGACGTGGAATACGCTGGTCGCCATCTTCGTCATTCAAATCCTCCGCCAACATGTCGCTGGCAATCCCAATTGGCTTCTTACGTGGTTGATGGTGCCGTTCGTGCTGGCGGGGCTGTGGACACTCGCGGCCCTCGGTCGCCAAGTGCTCATTTCCGCAGCCATTGGCACCACGCGGGTCGAAGTCTCGGATCATCCGTTCTTTCCGGGCGAACGATACCAGGGTCTGGTTTCCCAGACGGGTCGGCTCCACGTGCGTTGGTTTCAAGTGCAACTGCTTTGCGAAGAACAAGCGATCTACCAGCAAGGCACCGACACGCGGATCGCCACGGCCCGCGTGTATCGCGACGTGGTCTTCAGCCAGCGGAAGTTCGACATTACCCCGGGCCAAGCGTTTGAGAGCGGCTTTGAATTCACGATTCCCGTCTCGGCGATGCATTCCTTCGCGACCTCACACAACGCCGTCCATTGGACCCTTGTCGTGCGTGGCCGAGTGCGGACTTGGGGCGAAATCGAACGCCGGTTTTTGATCTTCGTCTATCCCGCCGCCGCAGCCGAGATCCCGGTGCGGGAGCTCACCCACTCATTCGTCAGGAATCGACCACGATGACCACCCCCGGCGTGCGGCTTACTCTCGACAGACCCGTTGCACACTACCTGCCCGGCGACCAACTGACAGGGCAATTCAAGATCGAGGGATCGAAGGCTTGGGGTGTGCGCTCGGCCGAACTTTCGGTGCTCTGGTACACTGCCGGTAAAGGAGAGGAGGACATGGCCGTGCATCATTTCGAGCGGCTCGTCGACGATCCGTCCAAGCCGCTCGATTTGCGTGTCCCCAGGCCATTTGCCGCCAAACTGCCGCTTGGTCCGTTAAGCTACGATGGCGATATCGTGAAAGTGTGCTGGTGCGTACGCGCGAGGCTGTTTCTGCCCCACGGCCAGACGGCTGTCGCGGAGACGGCATTTCGACTCGGCACGGTGCCGGCAGCGAGGCCACCAGGCCAGGAGCCGGACGGCGACAGCTTGGAGGCGGAAACCGAACAAGCGGCGAACTCATGACCAACAACCCAACGAACTCCGCTGCGGCCGCCAGGCCCAACCGGCCAACCACGCCCGATTTCCCGTCGCGCCACACGAACCCCTTCGCCACTTGCTGGACGTACCCTGGCGCATTGCCGTTTCACTTCGCCGACGGTCAAACCGCCGAGCAACTAGTCGCTCGACTGGCATCGCAGAGTTGGCGCGGCGCGATCCTCGGCCCCCACGGCAGCGGCAAATCGACGCTGCTCGCTTCGCTGATTCCACTCCTCGAAGCGACTGGCATTTGCGTTATTTCCATCACCCCACGCAAGGGCCAGCGACAGTTGCCGTCTGGTCTCATCGCCTCGTTGGGCAAGGCCCGTGCGGAGGACCGGTTTCTGACTCCAGACGCCGCGGGGGCTGCACCGCCCCGTTGCGTCGTCGGCTCCCAATGTCCTCACCAAATCCTGGTTATTGACGGGTACGAACAACTCGCTTGGCTCGATCGTTGGCGGATGAAATGCCATTGCCGCCGACTGGAAGTTGGGCTGCTCATCACATCGCACACCGCGGGCGGCCTGCCCACGCTCATCAAAC
>JAKEGR010000300.1 GCA_022615465.1 Planctomycetota bacterium
ACCAGTACATCAACCTGCGGCCGGTGCAGTTGTTTCCCGGCGTCGAAACGCCGCTGGCCGGCAAGGGCCCGGACGACATCAACTTTGTCGTCGTCCGCGAGAACACCGAGGACCTGTACTGCGGCGCCGGCGGATTCATGCACAAAGGCACGCCCCACGAGGTGGCCACGCAGATGGCGATCTACACCCGACGCGGCTGCGAACGCTGCATCCGCTATGCCTTCGAGTTGACCCGCCAGCGTAACAACCCCAAGGGCAGGAAGCTTACGCTCGTCGCAAAGACCAACGTTCTCACCATCGGCCACGACCTGTGGTGGCGCACGTTCAAGGAGGTGGCTGAGGAGTACCCGGACATCACCGCCGACTACAACCACGTCGACGCCTGCTGCATGTGGATCGTCAAGAACCCGGAATACTATGACGTGATCGTCACCACCAACATGTTCGGCGACATCATTACCGATCTCTCGGGCATCATTCAAGGCGGCATGGGCGTCGCCGCCGGTGGCAACATCAACCCAGATCCGGGCGGCACCAGCATGTTCGAACCAATGGGTGGCAGCGCGCCCAAATACACCGGCACCGGCAAGATCAACCCGATCGCCACGATCAACGCCGTCAGCATGTTGCTCGATCAGATCGGCGAAACCAAAGCGGCCGCGCGCGTGATGAAAGCAATTATGTCAGTCACGGCCACGAAGATGCAAAGCCAGGCCGCCGGCAAGATGGGGTATACGACGTGCCAGGTTGGCGATCTGGTGTGCGAGGCGTTGTAACACCATGCAGCCGCGACATGCTATTTCGTAGCCGCGTAACGGCCAGTTCCGACCGTCTTCGCCCTGGAAATTGGACTTCGCTGGCGAAATAACGCATGATGGTTGGGTGGAGGTACCCATGACTTCAAAAAGATTTCGAAAGCTGGCACGAGAGGCCGGGTTGGCTGGGATCGCATTCATTCTTGGGGTGGCTTTGGCTGCGACTGCTCGCGCGGAGACTACCCCGAATGCGGCGGCGATATTTCCGCCGCCGTCAACGGATCTGCCCGTCGAGCCACCAGCGGGGGCCGTGGTTCTGTTCGATGGCGGGCCGAATCACCAGTTCTTGAGTATGAGCGGTGGGCCGATCAATTGGCCGATTGAAGAGGGCGCCCTGGTGTCGACGCGGCGGGTGGTGGAGGAACAGCCCAATCACATTGTCTCAAAGCTCCATTTTCGTGATGCCGATCTGCATGCGGAGTTTATGTTGCCCGCCAGTGGGGAAGGCAATAGCGGCGTATACCTCCACGGGAACTACGAACTCCAGATTTGCAACTCGTTAGGAAAGCAGGAACTTACCGAAAGCGACCTTGGTGCAATCTACGGCTTTGCCAGGCCACTGGCGGATGCCGGCCGACCGCCCGGCAAGTGGCAGGCGTATGATATCCGCTATCGCGCACCGCGCCGCAATGCTTCGGGCACGATTGTCGAGCCGGGTATCATTACAGCGTACCTGAACGGGATTCTGGTGCAGGATCAGACGCGGTTCGACGAGCCGCGATCGACGTATCACCCATTCCGCTATGGCACGACGCCGTATCTGAAAAAGATCGCCGATCGCCAGAAAGCAACGGTGACTGGCCCCGTGTTCTTGCAGGACCATCACGCGCCAGTGCGGTTCCGAAACGTCTGGGTGCGGCCGCTGGACGACCGGGCGTTCGTGTATGAGCCGACAGAGGACAAGGATCGAGCCTCCTCCCAATAGGCTGGATTGGGGGAACAGAGCGTTGTCGCGTGTTGGCCTTGTCGCCCCTGATGAAGCAGCGAGAAGGCCAACGGTTGCAACCCCTACAACCCAATCCAATCGTTGCCGTCAACTCTGACCGAACGTCCGGTGCTATAGTTCTTGGGCGACAATTCGCACCAGGGATTACGGCAGTTGGGAGATCCGCATGGCTGTCACCGCACACGTCTTCCGTCCATCGATAGGCTCCACGATGAATACCCGGCGTGCTCTCAGTCTGCTGGAAATGTTGGCGGTAGCCGTTATCCTCGGCATCATCGCTGTCATCATCCTGCCGCGCGTAATGACATCGTCGAAGGTCTCCAAGGAGAAAACCTGCTACTCCAATCGGGCGGAGATCAACTCCGCCGTTGAGCGGTATTATCTAAGTAAAGGCGTCTGGCCAGCGAACAATTTGTCGAACATCCGTGCCGACAAGAGCTTCTTTCCAGAGGGCATTCCAACCTGTCCCGTTTCTGGCAGACAATATCGGCTGAATCGCACAACCCACCGCGTGATCGGCCACACAAATAGTGGCAATCATGCACTGTAGCGGTTCCTGCAAGGGGATTCGCCTCACGGCACGAAGCAGAGCATTTCCGGAATTCGTGTAACCGGTCCCTTGCCGTCATTCATCGTGGCTGTCGTGCGGGTTATTGGCGGCAGCCGCCAAGAGGGGCCATTCCCCTTCAAACGGAAGATCGGTAAAGTATCCTGTTGGCTGAGATGAGAAGATCGGCGAACAACCGGTTACAGAGGACGGCGCTACACGCCGCCGCTGAACTGCAGTACCACACCAGTTCATCCAACGACAACAACGGAGGCATCTGATGTCGACCTTAGTGACGAAGCTTGCGCCGGATTTCAAGGCGCAGACCGTATTGGCGGACAATACGATCGCGGAAAAATCGCTGTCCGAACTTCGCGGGAACAAGTACGCGGTGGTGTTCTTTTATCCGCTCGACTTTACCTTCGTATGCCCATCGGAGATCATCGCGTTCGACAAGAGGCTCGATGAGTTCAAGAAACGTAATTGCGAGGTGATCGGTATTTCGGTCGATTCCCATTTCACGCATCTTGCGTGGAAAGAAACGCCGCTCGAAAAGGGCGGGATCGGCAAGGTGAAGTTTCCCTTGGTCGCTGATCTCACGAAGCAAATCGCCGAACAGTACGGCGTGCTGTTCGATGGCGCCATTGCATTGCGCGGGCTGTTCCTGATTGACAAGGCCGGTATCGTCCGCCATGCCGTAATTAACGATTTGCCACTGGGCCGGAGCGTGGACGAAACTCTGCGCATGCTGGATGCGCTCCAGCACTACGAGAAACATGGGGAAGTCTGCCCGGCCAATTGGAAGGAAGGCGATGCTGCGATGAAACCAACCCAAGCAGGGGTCGCCGCATACCTGGCCAAGCAAAAGTAACAACAACGACCGGCTTTTCCGGATTGATCGCCCGGGTATCGTGCACGATGAATGGTCGGCGGCGAAACGAAATTCGTATTCAAGGAAATGGGTTCACCGGCGGGAAGCAACCAGCCGTGCTATTCCGCTGGGGATTGACATCCGTTTCGCGTCACGCACCGATTGCTTTGAGCCAGGCGTGGGCCATGAGAGCCGCGCCAGCGGGTGTTGGATGGACGCCGTCGGCTGCCCAGTGTTCCGGGGGCGCGATCTTGGCGGCCGCGTCAAACATCGATTGAAATGGCACGAAGGTGGCCAGCACCTCGTCGGCCATGCGGCGGGCCGCCACGCGATAGCCATCGAACGCGGGGAACCAACTGTCGTCCACTGCCCCGCATCGCGTTACGAACGGCTCGCAGATCACCAGCCGCACGTTCGGCAACGCGTCCTTGGTGCGATTCAAGAGATCGCGATAATCGTCCTCATACGTTTCCAGTGTGCCGTCGTAATCATGATTCAGCGCATGCGCGATGTCATTCACGCCGATGAGGATGCTGACGACGTTGGGTTTCAGGTCCAGACAGTCTGCCTGCCACCGCTCTGCAAGCTGATACACTTTGTTACCACTTATGCCGCGACTGAAGAACTTCAGGTTGTCGTTGGGGCGATCGATAAGCAACTGAGAGGCCGCCAGCCAGGCGTACCCGTTGCCCATGGCGGACTGATGGTTCGGTTTGGAAGCGACGTCGGTTTCGCGGCTGCGGCCCGCATCGGTGATCGAATCGCCTTGGAACAGGACTGTATCTCCGGGGACAATCAGCGATTGGAGTTTGTTGGGCGAAGTGGCGATGCCCTGGGCCATCGCTGTTTCGGCAGCGGCCAAAGCGGCCATCCCCGCGGCTGACAGGCCAAGGGATATGCCGAGAAAGTCGCGGCGATCCTGTTTCCTTGAGGTAGGATTGCTATCGTCTTTCATGGTAGAGTCTCCTAAATTATGCAAACGTGTTTTCCAATTTGCTTACCTGCCCAGCATAACACACAGGACCATTGATTTCGACAGGCGGGTGTGCGTCTCGATTGTTGGTGGTTGTGGTGGGCGAGGGGCGAGGGGCGTTTACGCCCCATCCTCGGAGAATAGGCCCGGCATTGATGCCGGGTTCTTGCCATGTTGACCGGATCGATCCGATGTGATTGGTGGACCGATGGATTTTGAAATTCTTGATCGCCGGGTATTGTCTGAGACCGATGCGCGGTCGGTCGCGGAATTGATCTGCACGGTGTGGCCGAAACCGGGGCGAACCGTGGAGTTGTACGCCGAGTTGATGTTAAGCGAATGGCACGATTACCGTGGGCCGAAAGAAACGTTTCCGCGTTTTTTCATCCTACGCGAGGGCGGCCGAGTGATTGCCTGTGCCGGGGCCGATCCGCGAACGATTGGCACATCGCAGGGGGAGATGATGATTCTGGCGCTGAAACGGGTGTGTACCGCCCCGGCGGCACGTGGGCGAGGGTTGGGGCAGGCGGTCGTCGAAGTGGTGTTCGACATGGTCAACGACGGCATCTATCCGTTCGCGCTGTTTCAGACCAAGGAATCAGTCCGGCCTTTTTATGAGAAGCTTGGCGCGGTGGTGGCCCAGAACCGGATCGTCAATTCGCTCGGTGACGACCCGGCCGCGAACCCGT
>JAKEGR010000043.1 GCA_022615465.1 Planctomycetota bacterium
ATTAGCGATGCCGCTAAAGCGATGCCAATTTCAGCCAATGCCAGTGTGGTTTCCAGCCCCGCTAAGCCGCACTCCTTGCCAACGCCAAAGCCGTCGGGCAGTTCGGCCAATAATTCGCAAACTTCAAAGGATGCAGTACCGAAACCGACGAACGAACCGGCCGATGTCAAAGCTGCTCCTGCCGCACTGGTCGACACGAAATTGTCAGCGCTGACCGCTGCCAAAGCGATCGTTTCGTCGGCCGTCGCCCAGGTAGGTGCCGCGATTGCCGGTGCTGATCCGAAACCGCTGCAAATGACGGCGACAGTCGTGGAGCTGCCGCAGGTCGTTGTGCCGGCCAAGAAGACGGTAGTGCCGTCGATAGTCAGTGGAGTTACGGCGGCAGCGCCGAGTGTCAAGGCAGGGGATCATTCCGCGGCTCAATTCTCGGGGCTGCGATTGGCGAACCCGGATCGGGACTCATTGGCGACAGCACGTACAGCGGAAGCTACGCGGGTGGTTTCTCGGTCACCCATCAGGCCAGCCACCGCCGATGCCGCCATGGCCGATCTGTTCGCAACTCGGGAACGATCGCTCGCCGACGACATCGGCGATGATTTTTCGTCGGACGTACACCACGAGGCCAAGCGGTCCCAAGCCACCGCCGATCTGGCCCTGGAATTGGCACTGGCCGAGTTTACGAGCGGCATCCAATAACGGCGATTGGCAGATGAGGTTGGTCCCAACAACCGGACGGGCCTGACAAGATAAGAGACCCCGATCCTGGGAAGGGCTGCTGGCGCTATCGTCGACTATCCAAGCGTGCGAGGCCGGCTGCCCCAATGTATCCGGCATCCCCCTGGAGCGTTGCGAATTCAATCTGCAACTTATCGCGGAGCGGTTCGAGCAATCGGGGACGCACCTCGTCGCGAATCCGCTGGAGGAAGTCGCGGCCAAGGGGGCTGGCAGCGCCGCCAAATGTCATTGCCCCGCCGAGCACGACCGCATCCGGGTCAATGGTGTGGACCAGCGACACGATGCCGATGGCCAGCCAAAAGGCGGTATCCATCACGACTTGGCGAGCCAGTTCGTCGCCACGTTCGGCTGCCTCGGCGACGATGCGGGGAGTGATCTCCTTGCCCGTGGCGGGTTTCTCAGCCAGCAGACTCTTGGTACCTGCTTCCAACGCGGCCTCGGTTCGGGCAACCACGCCAGTGGCACAGGCATAGGCTTCCAGCGAGCCAGTTTTGCCCAGTGTGTCGCGCGGTGCATCGTCGCGCCGCGGATCAACGAGGATGTGGCCGCATTCGCTGCCGCAACTGTGCGCACCCTCGATGAGCAGATCGCCGATGATGATACCACCGCCGATACCTGTACCAAGCGTCAGCAGGACCATGCTGTGGAACTGGGCGCCGGCACCTTTCCAATATTCACCATAGGCGGCTGCGTTGGCGTCGTTATTGAACGTGACCGGTAGTTGTAAATGGTGGGCCGCACGCTCGCGAATCGGGAAATTCCACCAGCCGGGAAGATTGCCCGGACACAGGATCATGCCACTGGGGATATCCATCGGCCCGGGGGTCGCCAAACCAACACGGACCACATCCGCAAAGTCGACGCCCGATTCAGCAATCAAGTTGCCAACCACTTCGGCCATCCGCCGGCAGGCATCTTCCGCCCCGCGATCCTGTTCGGTAGGAATGGTGTGATAGCCGAGCGTTTGGCCGGCATCATCGACCAGGCCGATCTTGATGTTCGTGCCTCCCACGTCGATTCCGACAAAATACGGTTTCTGGGACTTGGCCGGCGATCTCGACGCGACGGAAGACATATGCTTAGACCTTGACAATGGCAATAGAACGTTTTCAACTAGCCAACCGGCTGTGCCGGCAACCCCCCCAGTGTACGGGGTACTCTTGCCGTCGGCAATTGGCCGATGAGTGGCTGGCGGATGCCGTTTCGCCCCGTATCCCGCATGGGTGCCGTCAAAAGGGCGATTCCCACCGGCTGCGAAGCTCACTGGAAGAAGCGTCGAACCGAAACGAAGTTTCCGCGACCTCGTCACAGAGGCTTTGAAGTTGTTGCGGCAAATCAAGATCGGCCAGCGTTTGAAACTGGCCGGCAAGCAACCGGCCAAACACCAAGAAACGGCAACCTTGTTCGGCAATCGTCGCAATGGCGGCGTCGCGGCGGGTGGCATCGCCAGCGTAATACAATGGGTCGGCGATGCGGGCAATTGTGTCGGCGCCGACGACGAAAACCGCTCCCGGCGCCAACCTGGCTTTGTCGGCGAACGTGGCCGCCCGAGTAACGAATACATCCCACGCGGCAAGCGGATGCAGCCGATCATCAAGCTCGATGAAGTCGAGCGGCGGTTTGTCAACGTTCGTAATCGACAGTTCCAACGCAACCGGTGCTTGATAACGCCTGGCCGCGATGTCGGCCATCCGCTCGTGTCCCACATGGATGGGATGAAAGGCCCCGGGGAAAAGGACGGCTGGAACCGGTGGTTCGCCAGCCCGGCTGGTTGCGGCGGAATTCGCGGAGTCGCGACGTTGCACTGCGATCATCGAACGCTGGCCAAGGAGCAGTTCAGTCCATTCCTGGGGTGCCTGTTTTTCTCGCCGACGCACCTGATTGCGGATTGCTGGGTCAGTCAACTGCGGTGCTTCGACCTCGCACGCTTCCGCCACGGCATCGAGCACGAGGGCCGTCACCACGCGTTCTTCTTCCGCGCGGGTACGCTGGCCCGTGGCAAGCTCGCAGGAAATCGCGACCGTCGCGCTGGCCGATTGCCAGGCGACGTGCGCGCGATGCGGGCCGCGCTTTGGTCGCGTTGTCGCCAGGCTGGCCGTTACGCCGATACCGCGGAACGTTCGAGGATCGGCGTCTGATAGTGACCTGGCCCGCTCGAAGGCGGCCATGGCCATGGCCCGGGCGGTCCACTCGCTGCAGGCGTGATCCGGCCGACCGCCGAGCCACTGAGCGAGCGCCGTCTCGGCATACGGCACAACCGCTTCCAACACGCTGGCCGAAGCGCCGGGCACTTCGAGCAGCGCCGCGATCGCGCTGCTGCCGCCGCCCGTTATCGCCAGCACGCTTTGTTTGCCAGCCGCATGAAACCGCTCAATCAAATTGGTGACATCTCTCGAATCCACGCCTGCCAGTCTACCAGACGGCGGCTTGCGATGGTGGATGTCAACGTCCTGCGAATCAATGACCGACTGAAACCTCTTCGGCCGCCGCCCTCAAACAGGCCAGCGGCGGACTTGTCCAGCAGTGTCTTGTACTGCGCCGGGTACCGACTCGTTCTGCCGTCGTGCCGCCGTGGTTTTTGTGTTGCGGCCCGAAAACCAATCCGTCATCCAGCCCCAACCGTCATTCCCGCGCGGGCGGGAATGACGCGCGGCGCCGGGTTGTTGATCGACAGGCCGTGTAGGGAACGGCCTCTGTGCCGTTCCGTAATTCACGCAGCGCCAGGGACGGCGTTCCCTACATCTCCACCGTGTTCCCACGCTCCTGCGTGGGAACGCAATACCATCCTCGCCGGATCAGCCTCTCGGCCGCCTGCGCGCTCCGACGAGCATGACGCCGAACAAGAGCAGGCCCAGCGACGCCGGCTCAGGCACGGAATACTTCGCCACGAACGCATCGCAGGAACCCGCGTTCGGCCCGCCCAGGCTGCCGAGGGTGTAGCCCGAGATGTAGACATTGCCCAGGCCGTCGGCCGAGACGCCCTGGCTGTAGTCATCAACGGTGCTTCCGAGTTGCTCCGTCCACTTAAGCGCGCCGGCCGCGTCGTACTTCGCCACGAACGCATCGCCTCCACCCGCGTTCGGCCCGCCCAGGCTGCCGCCGGTGGAGCCCGAGATGTAGACATTCCCCAGGCCGTCGGCCGAGACGCCCCAGCTGACGTCCCAACTGCCGCTTCCGAGTTGCCGCGTCCACTGGAGCACGCCGGCCGCGTCGTACTTGCTCACGAACGCATCGGTGTAACCCGCGTTCGGCCCGCCCAGGCTGCCGAGGGTGGTGCCCGAGATGTAGACATTGCCCAGGCCGTCGGCCGAGACGCCCTGGCTGTAGTCATCAACGGTGCTTCCG
>JAKEGR010000301.1 GCA_022615465.1 Planctomycetota bacterium
GCCAACAGCAGCGCCATGACGAAACAAGCCGCGGCGATTCTGTCATTTGGCATGCGCACCGGCGGCCGCGAGCGATGGAAGGGGGCGCTGCGCGACTTTCGCGTCTACCGACGCCGCTTGTGTGCGGACGAAATCGCCCAGTTGTATGGCCTCGTCGGTCACTGGAAACTCGATGAAAAAAGCGGTGCCGTGGCGGCCGATTCCTCGGGGTCAGCCCACGATGGCAGCATCGTTGGTACGCCGACATGGTCCGTCGGCACGATCGATGGTGCGTTGCGGCTCAATGGATCGAGTTTCGTGAATGCCGGTGGTTTGATGGGGAATCCAAGGAACGTCACGCTCGCCGCTTGGGCCAACCTGACCCTTGCCGACACGGGCGGCGCGGAGGTCATCAGCCTCGGCGACTATTTCTCGATTCGACTCAACGAGGGCATGGTCTCCAAGGCTTCGTTCTACAACGGTTCGACTTGGGCAAATGTCGCGGTGAACCAAACGTTTCGTCCCGGCTGGCACCATTTTGCCGCCGTGTTCCATGATGATCAGAATGTGGCCAGGTTTTATATCGACGGCGTGGAAGCCGCCTCGGTCGCCACCACCTCGTCGATTTCCTATTCGGGGCTGGGCAGCAGTTTGCGACTGGGCACGCATGGTAATGGTGCATCCGCGTATGATTTTACGGGCAAGATCGATGACGCCCGCATCTATAACCGCGCGTTGTGCCCAACGGAAATCGAGCAGCTTTATAGTCAGGGCGACGGATTTGCCGGCGTGCGCATCATCAACTGGATCGAGATTCAGTAGGCGTCCCATGGTTGGGATCACGGAAGTTTGTTGAGCGTCGGGCGCTACGGATGGCTTGCTCAACAGTGTCCCGGTGCGTTACCATTGCGGCATGTCCACTTTTCGCGCGCCGCACCGAAAGCTCAGAACCAGGGCTGAGTGATGGACTCCCGTTGGGATTCCCGCGGCGTTCTGGCCGCAAGGTGATGACTGGAAAGAGCACTGCTGGACAAGCCAACAGCGGCACCCCAAAGGAGCAACAACCGATGAGAAACATTCTTTGCTTGAATTTGCCACGCTGTCGATTCATTTCTACTTGGACCGTCATGCTCCTGGCTGCAACGACAGCCGAAGCGCAACCGCCTGGAACAAACAGCCTTCCGGACAAAACGATTGGCGAAATCGAACGGCTTGATCCGGCGCTCGACGCGCTCGTGCCCGAGGATGCCAAGATGGAAGTTCTCTGCGAAGGTTTCGCGTGGAGCGAAGGTCCGGCGTGGGTCCGCGACGGTGGTTTTCTGTTGTTCTCCGATGTACCGAACAACGCGATCATCCGCTGGGACGAAAAGGCGGGCTGCCGTCTGTTCCTCAAGCCGGCCGGCTTCACCGGCGCGGCGGGGCGCGGCGGCGAATCGGGTTCGAACGGCCTGGCGCTCGATCGGCGGGGGCGATTGCTTTTGTGTCAACATGGCGACCGGCGGGTCGCGAGACTCGATGCCTCCTTGGATGATCCGCAGCCAATTTTCGTGACCTTGGCCGACAAGTTCGCAGGCAAGCGATTCAACAGCCCAAACGATCTGGTGGTGCATTCCAACGGCGCGATTTACTTCACCGATCCGCCCTACGGATTGGTGAAGGGCGTCGACGACCCGGCCAAGGAGATTTCGTTCCAGGGCGTCTATCGCATTGCGCCGGATGGCAAGGTGACGCTCGTCACGAAAGAACTGGAGGGGCCGAACGGCATCGCCCTCTCGCCCGACGAGAAGACGTTGTATGTGGCGAACTCCCACGCTCCGCGGCCGGTCATCATGGCCTTTGCGGTGCAAGAAGATGGCAGCGTTGGGGAAGGGCGAGTCTTCTTCGACACGCGAAGATTGTCCGCGGCGAGAGAAGGCGCGTGCGACGGCATCGCGGTGGACCAGCACGGCAATCTATTTGCCACTGGGCCGGGCGGCGTGCTCGTGATTGCGCCCGACGGCAAGCACCTCGGAACCCTGTTGACGACAAAACGCACCGCGAACTGCAAATTCGGCGAAGACGGTTCAACGCTGTTCATCACGGCAGACGATTGCCTCCTGCGAATTCGTCTCACCACGAGAGGCATGGACTTCGATTGATGTGTCGGGATCTTCCTCGACGTATGCCGCGAACCACACACTCGGTGAAAAAGGGGACAGGCACGCTCTCGCAACCACGCCAAACTGATGCGATTCGTCAAGCGTTCCGCGAGCCAGTCCCCTTTTTCAACAGTCGGCATCAAGCCTATTGAAACAGCGGCAATTCCGGCTCACTTTCGGGCGGCGTCTCTCCGAGGTGTTCATAGGCCTTCGACGTGAGCTTGCGGCCGCGAGGCGTGCGGACCACCAGTTCCGATCGCAACAAGAACGGCTCAACTTCGTCGGTAAGCGTGTCGGTGGCTGTGTTCATTGTGTGCGCGACCGCTTCGACGCCTGCCGGTCCGCCGTGAAACACACGGAGAATTGTTTCCAGATACTTCCGATCCTGTGGATCGAGTCCCAGTTCGTCGATGCCCAACATGGCCAATGCCGCATCGGTCAGTTCGAGCGATGCGTGGCCGTTTGCTTTCACGGTGGAATAATCGCGGACCCAGCGCAGGCGATTGTTGGCGACCCGGGGCGTACCGCGGCTGCAGCGGGCAATTTTTTCCGCTGCCTCGTCGTCGATCACGACACGAAGCCTGGCCGCGTTGCGACGGATGATCTCGCTCAGTTCCGCGATGCTGTAGAACTCGAGATGTTCGCGGATCTGGAAGCGGTCGCGCAGCGGGGCCGACAGCAGACCCGTGCGGGTCGTCGCTCCAATCACCGTGAATGGCCGGAGTTTCATGTTCACCGTGCGCGCCCCGGCCCCTTCGCCGAGGATGATGTCGACGCGAAAATCTTCCATTGCCGGGTACATGAATTCCTCGACCGCCTTCGGAAGCCGATGGATCTCGTCGATGAACAGGACGGAACCCTCTTCGGCGTTGGTGAGGTACGGCAGCAGATCCTTGGGCGCGGTGAGCACGGCGCCGCTGGTGATTTGCAGCGCCACGCCCAAATCGCGCGGAATGCACGTGGCGAACGTCGTCTTGCCGAGGCCCGGCGGGCCGTCCAGCAGAATGTGCCCCAGCGGCTCTTTCCGCTTCCGGGCGGCGTCCACCGCAATCGCCAGCCGCTCGGCCACTTTCCTTTGGCCAACCATCTCGCCCATGTGGCGCGGACGCAGGGCGATCTCGTCATCGCGGAGCCTGGCAAGCGTTTCGCGCGAGGGGGCACTGGCCGGCGCGGCGGCCTCGATGCTTTCAGCGGAAAGAATTGGTTCGCGTGGCATGAGACGACCGGTAGGAGAGAGAGTGCGTATTCCCATGGGGAATACGTGTACGCAAGTCGACCGGTCACTATAGCAGATACGCGTGGGCCGAGAAAACGCCAAGCGACGGACAATCGCTGCACGGGGTGCAAGTCGCACTTTGCACGGCGTAGGGGTTTATGTTAGCAAATGGGGGGTGAATTCCCGGATGTTCAGGCGGGGGGAGGTTCAAATCAGTGTAACGGTTCACGGGGTTCTTAGCTTTTTGAAACACGCTCTCAGACCGGCACGTTCGGACCGGCCGCAGCAGTCTCTTGGGAGGACACGCTGGCGTATTTCTTGAAGTTGTCAATAAACAAGTGGGCTAACTTGGCTGCCGTGGCATCGAACGCGGCCTTGTCCTGCCAAGTGTTCCGCGGGGTGAGGCTCTTGCTCGGCACGCCCGCGCATTTTGTCGGCACCTGGAAACCAAACACGGGATCGGTCTTGGTCGGTGTTTTGAGCAGACTGCCATCGTGAATCGCATCGATGATCGCGCGAGTGAGCTTGATACTCATCCTCTCGCCGATGCCGGCGGACCCGCCGCTCCACCCAGTATTCACCAGCCAGGCTTCCGCCTTGTGTGTTCGCATTTTCTCGGCCAGTAGTTCCGCATACCTGGCCGGGTGCCACACCAGGAAGGGCGCCCCAAAGCAGGCCGAGAACGTCGCCGTCGGCTCGGTAACGTCCACCTCGGTGCCGGCCACCCTCGCCGTGTAGCCACTGATGAAGTGGTACATGGCCTGTTCAGGCGTAAGCCGGCTCACCGGCGGCAACACGCCAAATGCATCACAAGCGAGAAACACGATGTTCTTCGGATGACCGCCCACGCACGGAATCTTGGCGTTCGGAATGAACTCGATCGGGTAGCTGGCCCGCGTGTTTTCGGTCATTGAGCTATCGGCGTAATCGGTCTCGCGCGTGACCGGATCCTGCACCGTGTTTTCGAGGATCGTGCCAAAGCGGATGGCGCGAAAGATCTCCGGCTCCTTCTCTTCGGTCAGGTTGATACACTTGGCATAACAACCACCCTCGATATTGAAAATACCGTCATCGCTCCAGCAATGCTCATCGTCGCCGATCAGCGCACGGTGCGAATCGGCCGAGAGAGTCGTCTTGCCGGTGCCCGACAGGCCGAAGAACAGCGACACATCGCCGCTGGGGCCTTCATTGGCGGAACAGTGCATCGACAGGATGCCCCGCTTCGGCATCAGATAGTTGGCAATCGTGAAGACGCCCTTCTTCATCTCGCCAGCGTACTGCGTACCGAGGATCACAAACTGGCCGGTGGCGAAATTCAATACGACCAGCGTCCCGCTATCCACGCCATCCACGCTCCAATCCGCCTTGCTGCAGCCGGCGTTAAACACGACGTAATCCGGCTTGCCGAATTGGGCCAGTTCTTCGGCCGTCGGGCGAATCAGCATGTTGTGCATGAACAGCGCATGATACGGTCGCGAGCAGATGATCCGTACTTTGATCCGCGACTGCAAATCCCAACCCGCAAGTCCATCGACCACGTACAGCCGCTCGCACGTGTTCAGGAATTCGATCGCGACTGCACGATTACGCTTGAATGATGCCGCGGGGATCGGAATGTTGACATTCCCCCACCACACGTCCTTTTCGGTCGATCGCTCCTTCACCACCCGCTTCTGCTGCGGACTGCGCCCCTTTTTCGCACCCGAATCGGTCGTGATTGCGCCGCTGGCCGTGATCCTGTCTCCTTCGTATGCCAATGCATGCTCGTACAGCACCGCCGGCGCAGCATTGCGAAAAACATCGGGTACCCGGATGCCGTATTGCTTGAGGCCAAATTTTTCGGACATGGATTTTATGGTGGATGGTCTGAAGACACGAGTAGCAGTGTTGGCGCGCAGTGCCACGGTTAGTTTGCTCGCCACAGGAAAACCGGCCGCCAATACCCCCCAGCGCAGCCGGCTGAAACGCGGTGATGGCAACTGCCTTACCGCCCGAATTATTCAGTATCCCATACAACCAGAAGCCTGGCTAGTCCCCCCCGATCGTCGGCAAAGAAAGCGTCCAGCCGCCGGCCGTCCGGCAGTCGCAAGTGAGATGGACCGCGAAAACGCAGTCAAAGACTCGCCGAGCGAGGCCATCTGGGAAACGTTGTCGGACGACGTTGCCGTCAGATGAAAGCATCGCGATCCAGGGCACCATTACAGGACTTGTAATTCCTCCGGTGGGACAATGTCTTGGCCGGGGCCACGGATGTGCATCACAAAGACCTCCTTGCCGCGGATTGTATACAGTGCTCGATAGTCGCGGCCTTTCCGAGTGCGAAAGGTGATTTGGCGGATTTCAAGTTCCTGGTCTGCGTCCTCTGCCGCGAGACCATAGACGTCGGCCGACGCTTGCAGAGTGTTGAAAGTGTCTTTCCAGACTTGGTGCCAAGCAGCGGCACCCTGGGGCGAGCGTTCGTGGAGCCACGTAACAATGTGGTCGATGTCCCGCTCCGCCCGCCACAGCAACCGGATGTCGAACTTCATCGGCCGGGAAGATTGAATTTCCGATCGATATCGCGGGAGACATCCGCTGCGGTGCGATAGCGTCCGGCCTTGAGGTCTTCGGTCGCATCACGGAGCGCTTCGTTGACTTCTTCGCGCTCGCGCGCGGCTTGCCATTGACGCGCTAGCTCCGCGATGGAGTCGGTGCCGTCGTTGCCGAGCCGCTCTTCGGCGAAGCGGTGAAACCTATCAAGATCTTCGCGAGTGATGGACATGGCGAAAAGCACGAGGATGAGACTTGCTATCTATCCTAAGCATAACACGCGTGACCATTTGCGGCTACGGAACCTCACGGGCGTTTTCGGCCGCGAAACAGGCGCATTCCGCCTCGTGGATTTCTAAATGCTCGCGGTCAAAGAACGGCGATTCGTCCCGGCCAGCGAGTTGATGAAGGAAACGAACGTCAGGAATGACGCGATTGCCGCGTGCCGACGCGGCCATGATCGACCGGCCAATCTCCCCGAATCTCGAACGCATCCTGCTGGTGAAACGTTGGACTCAAGTCACGCGTGGCACAAAAATAGCCCCCGGCTTGTGACCGAGGGCTAAATAGGTTTCGACAAAGTCGCCGCAGTTCACGCCGAATCGGCTTAATACATATCATCCATGCCGCCGTGGCCCATGCCGCCGCCGGCGCCCTTCTTGTCCTTTTTCGGCGCTTCGGCAATCAGGGCGTCGCTCGTCAAGAGCAGGATCGACACGCTGGACGCATTCTGCAGCGCGGTTCGGGTAACCTTGGTCGGGTCAATCACGCCCGCTTTCACGAGGTCTTCATAGACGTCCGTCGCGGCATTGTAGCCTTCGTTGCCTTTCCGCTCGGCCACGCGTTCGCAGACGATGCCGCCGTCCTGGCCGGCATTGCCGGCAATCGCCGCGAGGGGCGAGCGGCAAGCGCGAGTGACGATCTGGTAACCCACCTTATGGTCATGCGTGGCATCGTCGGCCGGCTTGGCCTTGATGCTGGCCCGCAAGAGGGCCACCCCGCCGCCGGGTAAAATGCCTTCCTCGACCGCCGCGCGGGTCGCGTGCAGGGCATCCTCGACGCGCGCCTTCTTTTCCTTCATCTCGCTTTCGGTCGCGGCACCGACGTTGATCTTCGCCACGCCCCCGGCCAACTTCGCCAGCCGCTCTTCGAGCTTCTCCCGGTCGTAGTCGCTGGTGGTGTTGTCGATCTCACGACGGATCTGGTCGATGCGGCCCTTGATATCGGCGCTCTTGCCGGCGCCTTCAATAATCGTCGTATTGTCCTTGTCGACGACGATCTTCTTCGCCCGACCAAGCTCTCCGAGTCCGACACTTTCCAGCTTGATGCCGAGGTCTTCGAAAATAGCCTGACCGCCCGTGAGAATCGCGATGTCTTCGAGCATCGCCTTGCGACGATCGCCGAAGCCGGGAGCCTTGATCGCACACACATTGAACGTGCCGCGGAGTTTGTTGATCACGAGCGTGGCAAGGGCTTCGCCGTCGATGTCCTCGGCGACAATGACGAGCGGCTTGCCGCTGTTGACCACTGCTTCGAGCACTGGCACAAGATCCTTCACACTGGAAATTTTCTTCTCGTGTACCAGCACATAGGCGTCTTCGAGAACGCATTCCATCGCTTGCGGATCGGTGACAAAGTATGGGGAAAGGTAACCGCGATCAAACTGCATCCCCTCGACCCACTCGACCTCGGTGGCAAGGCTCTTGCCTTCGTCGACGGTGATGACGCCATCCTTGCCGACTTTCTCCATGGCCTGGGCAAGCATGTCGCCGATCTCGCGATCGCCGTTGGAGGCCACCGTGCCCACCTGCGCCATTTCCTCGGTGCTCTTGATTTTGATCGACATCTTCTTGAGTGCGTCGCAGATATCCTCGACGGCCTTCTCGATGCCCTGCTTCATTTGGACGGGATTCACGCCGGCGGCGACCGCCTTGAGGCCTTCGTTGAAAATCGCCTCGGCCAGAACCGTGGCGGTGGTGGTTCCGTCGCCGGCGACGTCGCTGGTCTTGCTGGCGACTTCCTTCACCATCTGGGCGCCCATGTTCTCAAAGGCTTCCTCCAGTTCGATTTCCTTGGCCACGGTCACGCCGTCCTTCGTAACGGTCGGCGAGCCGAAGCTCTTCTGGAGGATGACGTTGCGGCCTTTCGGACCGAGCGTGATTTTCACGGCACGGGCCAGTTTCTGCACGCCGCGGCGCATCGAGTCGCGGGCTTCTTGATCGAAGGCAATCATTTTTGCCATGTGGGTTTCTCCTTTGTTAATTTTGATTCGTGGATCGTCGTGTGCTTTGCCACCCGCTACTCGATGACGGCGAGAATATCACTCTCGCTCATGAGCAGGTACTCTCCATCGTTGATTTGGATCGCCTCGGGAGCGTAGCTGGTGAACAGCACCCGGTCGCCCTTTTTCACTTGCATCGGGCCGCGGCTGCCATCGTCGAGCAGCTTGCCGGTGCCGACGGCGATGATCGTGCCGCGGGAGGGCTTGTCTTTGGCGGAGTCGGGGAGAACGATACCGCCTGACGTGCGTTCTTCCGATTCTTCACGTTCGACGACAACCTTGTCGCCGATGGGCTGCAAGGTGACTTTGCTCTTTTTCTTGGTAGCAGTCGCGGGCATGGTTTCCTCCTGGTTTCGAGATGATTTGAGAAAGCTCTTAGCGATTAGCTCTTAGCCATGAGCAAGCAACCGGGGAGCGACTCGGGGCGTCTCGACCACGCCCCCAACACCCTCCCACGGATCCACTCAGGCAAAAAGCTAACGGTTAACAGCAAATAGCTGATGCCTAATAAGAGAGCGCATCGCCAGCCAGTTGGCAAGGGGTGGGTGAGCAATCCGTGCGCCAAAGTGAGTGCTGGCCGCAACTTATGTCGTGGCAATAATTTGCGGCGAACCGGGTCGTTCTCAATGGCGACTACTCGCTGCCAATCTGGCTCGACTGGCTTGGTTTCCCCGGCATAGTCCGCCAGTCCGGCTGCCAGATTGACAGGCGCCTTAACGTCAAGGACGCTAATCCGTATCCAATTCTTCTTCGCTCGTATCCTCGGTCGTTGCCGTCGAGGACGCTGGAACGTTCAAATTGTCTGCAAGGAAGCTGTCCAGCCGGAAGTCGCCGTCGCCGTAGTCCCAGTCGATCCAA
>JAKEGR010000302.1 GCA_022615465.1 Planctomycetota bacterium
CGGAAACCTTCCTCAATCGATTTCAGATCGGCACCACAAACATCCCGATCGCCCTCGGCTTGATCCTGATGATGTACCCTCCGCTCGCCAAGGTGAAGTACGAGGAGCTTGGCGACGTTTTCCGCGACTGGAAGATACTCTCGCTTTCGCTTGTTCAAAACTGGGTGATCGGGCCCGTGCTCATGTTCGTGCTCGCCGTCGTGTTTCTGCGGAACTATCCCGAGTACATGACGGGGCTGATTCTTATTGGGCTCGCGCGGTGCATTGCGATGGTCATTGTGTGGAATGATCTTGCCCGCGGGGATGCGGAATATGCGGCCGGATTGGTCGCATTCAACAGCGTGTTTCAGGTCGTGTTCTACAGTATTTACGCGTGGTTCTTTATCACATGGCTGCTGCCGCTGATTGGACTTGAAGGCAGCGTTGTCGCGGTCAGCATAGCTCAAATCGCCGAGAGTGTCTTTATTTACCTCGGTATTCCGTTTATCGCAGGAATGCTGACGAGGTGGGCCTTGCTGCGTGCCAAAGGCCGTCCGTGGTACGAGCAGGTCTTCATCCCGCGCATTAGTCCGCTCACTCTTGTCGCGCTGCTGTTTACCATCCTCGTGATGTTCAGCCTCAAAGGAGACGAGATTGTACGGATTCCCTTTGATGTACTTCTGATCGCTGTGCCGCTGGTCGTTTACTTCGTCGGCATGTTCTTGGTCAGTTTCTTCCTTGGCTACAAACTTGGCGCCGACTACCCGAAGACCGTGACCTTAGCCTTCACGGCAGCCAGCAATAACTTCGAACTTGCGATTGCGGTCGCTGTGGCGGTGTTCGGCATCAACTCGGGCGCTGCGTTTGCGGCCGTGATTGGACCACTCGTAGAGGTCCCCGTGATGATTGCCTTGGTGGGCGTAGCGGCCGGACTCCAGCAGAAGTGCTTCAACCGCCAGTCTCCAGGAACGGCGAGTGAGGTGAAATACCCGGTCGGTTGAAATTATCGATTATCGTTTCTGCGAACGCCGAAGAGCGTTGTCCGCGGATCGTTCCGGGCATGTGCGAGCGGCCCGCCTGGCCCTTCGACGATCCATCAGGGAGAACCGGCGAACCCTCACTTCACTCGCCCAGCGCGAAATCCGCCAGTGCCGTCAAGAATGTTTGTCGCGGCAAGGCGAGACCGTGACCAGAATGACAACGTGCAGCTCGTCCGAAAGAAATCCGAATTCGCAACCGCCACCAGGTCTCGCGCCCTAACCAGCGATCACGTTGGCGGGAAGGCTCGCCTCAGCCTACCGGTTGACTGGATGTGATTCGGCGTCCAGGCAGGCGACGAGCGTTTCCCGCGGCATCATGCGAATGCGCTGGGCCGCACCGCTGTTGAGCGCGTAGTTGGCGACCGTGCTCTGGACGACGCGATGGGCCGCCGCGGGACGGGCTAGCAAACGTCCGGCAATCCATGCCAAGGGCAGGACGCTCAGCCAGTCGTCATGCGGGCGGGTCAGTTCGTCGCGGCTGTAGTCATAGATGCCGGTCCCTTGTTGCCAACGTCGCAATTCGTTCCACAGTTCGCGGCGGCCAGATCCTTCGAGCGCCTTGGACATCAAGATGAGCAGCACCGCATGCGATCGCTCGCCCGGCGCGGCCATCGAGAATGGTGGTGCGGTGCGCTGGAGCGCGACATCGACCCATCGCTCACACAAATTCACTCCGCTAAAAGCGGCATTGGCCGAGTCGCCAATCCGCGGGTTTGCTTCGATGTAACGCGGCTCGTGCGTCGCCTCGTCGTAAAAATAATCGCAAAACAGCACGCCGTGCCAGGCGAGTCGCTCGCCGAGCCGCCGCATATGTTCCGCCACGGCCGGATGATTCACACCCACCTTGGCAACCGCCGCGCCGCCCACGCCGCCGAGCCGCAGCACGGTCGCATGCTGGGCCACGAGTTCGCCATGCCGGAACACGGCCCGCACGAAGCCCTGGCTGCCGGTTGCCGGCTGTTGAAGGAGCAGCGGTGCGCCCGACTGCCACCAGCCGCGTTGTTGGAAACAAGCCAGGGCCGTCTGCAACTCGCGCTGGTCATGCACGAGTCGCACGGCCTGGCCCGCCGTGCCATAATCGGCCTTCACGTAGCGCGGGAAATCAGCCCAGCGGTCCAAGTCGCCTTGGTCGGCAACGACATCCGCTGGCGGTTGAGGAATGGCCAATTCGTTGAGCAGCGCATGGCAGCGGATTTTACTCTGCAAGACCTCCAAAGCAGCAAAGTCGGGAATGGCAACCGCTACTCGTTGCGCCAACTCGTCGCGGACGCGCGACAGCAGAAATACTTCGTCGTGCAGCGGCAACAGCACGTCGTACGGCTCCGCGGAGAGCCGCTGGCCGAGGAACGACAAATAGCCGCAGGGATCCTCCGTGAACGACGGCGACGGATACCAATGCCGCACAAATCGCGAAAAGCGACACTGACACAACCGGGAGGGATCGAGGATATCGATCGTGTGTCGCGGCCCAAGATCGTAGATCGCTTGCCTGGCAGAGATGCTGGATCCCTCGGTGATGAGAATCTTCAGACGGCGCGATTCGGAGGTGCTCATTGTCTCTGATGGTCGGTCTTGTGAAGCTTGATTTGCCTTGCACTATGCTCGTGAAGCCTGAAACGACTGCCGGCTCCAGAGATTCGCGAGGCCAATAATAAATCGGCCGACCATCATGCCGGTCGACCAGAACAAGCTCATCGCGAGGAGCACCGCCGGCTTGTCGGGCGCGAGCAGCAGTTGCAGCGTTGTTTCGCGGGTGCCAAGCCCAGAAAAATTCGGCAGGCCGTCGGCCAGCAGCACAAGCGGCACGGTGCTGAGCACCACTTTGTAATCGATCGGCATCTGACAAATAGCTAGTGCGACCACGGCATAACCGACCAGAACGCTGAAGTACACTAGCCGCATCGGCAGTAGTTGCAGCGACC
>JAKEGR010000044.1 GCA_022615465.1 Planctomycetota bacterium
CGCAAGGAAGGAATTCTGCCTGGCAGGCCCGGCAAACACCGCTCGCACAAACGACATTGCCGTCGCGGCCAGACGCCACGAAACTATCACTTCGCTCCTCATCGGCTCCTCACTACCCTTCCAGATATGTCAGGGACTTGCGCAACTCCTCCGTGTCCATTTCAGAAAGCGATTCTGTTCCATTCCGAAACAACTTTGAGGAATGCGTTATTTCGCAGACTCATCGTGCGTCTTGACATGAAAAACAATGTTTTCAATATACTCGAATCGATCAAACCTGTCCAAAACTCCCCCTTTCCTGACAGCGCAGTCCCGATACAATCGCTGTTCTAAGCACGACCGGAAGCCCTGTTGTGCTCTTCGCCAAGTACTCGTGAGTCCACTCCGAATTCCACGCTCATTTCACAGGTACCCCCCCATGACCGCATTTCCTGAAATCGATCGCATTCGCTACGAAGGACCAAGTTCAAGGAATCCGCTTGCCTTCCGCCACTACAACGCGGACGATCTCGTGGAAGGCAAGCCGATGCGCGACCAGTTGCGGTTCAGCGTCGTCTATTGGCATTCGTTTCGGAATCCACTCTCCGATCCGTTTGGCCCGGGCACGGCCGTGCGGCCTTGGGAAGACGGCACCGATTCGCTCGAAAACGCCAAGAATCGCGTCCGGGTGGCGTTCGAATTCATGGAAAAGCTGGGGACGCAGTTCTACGCGTTTCACGATCGCGACGTCGCCCCCGAGGGGGCCACCCTGGTCGAGACCAATCGAAACCTGGATGCTATCGTCAAAGTCCTGAAAGAAGAGCAACAACGCACGGAAATCAAGCTGCTTTGGGGCACGGCGAATCTATTCAGCAATCGCCGCTACATGCACGGCGCGGCCACTAGTCCAAACTCGGAAGCCTTTGCTTTTGCGGCCGCCCAGGTGAAGAAGGCGATCGAAGTCACCAAGGAACTAGGTGGCGCTGGCTACACCTTCTGGGGTGGCCGAGAGGGATACCAGAATCTGTGGAATACCAACGTGAGTCGCGAACTGGATCACCTGGCCCGCTTCTTGCACATGGCCGTGGATTATGCCAAGGAGATTGGCTTCACGGGCCAGTTTTATATCGAACCCAAGCCCAAGGAGCCGACCAAACACCAGTATGATTCCGACGCCGCGGCCTGCCTCAACTTCCTGCGGCAATATGACCTGATGGGTCACCTGAAGCTCAATCTCGAAACAAACCATGCGACCTTGGCCGGGCACACGATGCAGCACGAGCTTGAGGTGGCCGGCAGTGCGGGCGCGCTGGGTTCGCTCGATGCCAACGCGGGTGATGAACTCTTGGGCTGGGATACCGACCAGTTCCCAACGAGCATCTATCTGACGACCCAGTGCATGTACTCGGTGTTAAAATACGGTGGACTCACCACCGGAGGCGTCAATTTCGACGCCAAGGTCCGCCGCGAAAGCTTCGAGCCGATTGACCTCTTCTATGCTCACATCGGCGGCATGGACACCTTCGCTCGCGGCCTGAAAATTGCGGCCGCGATGCGGGCCGACGGTCGCCTCGAAGAGATGCTCCGCGAGCGATACTCAAGCTGGGACAGCGGCCTGGGCGCGGAAATCGAGGCCGGCAAGCACAGCTTTGCTTCGCTCGAAAAGATCATGCTCAAGGAGGGTGATGCCACGCCGAACCACAGCGGCCGACAGGAACTGATTGAGAATATCATCAATACGTACTTCTAGCGGCCGCGTGGGACATCTCCTCGGTGAATAGCCCCAGTCGAAATGCGGCTACGTGGCGCCTTGGGCTTGCAATCCGTCTATCCACGCGGTAGCACGCGATGGCTCACCGCACAGCACTTGCCGATAGACCGGCAATATGCGCTCTGCCATCTTGCGCGGCGTGAACTGGTCGGCAATGCGTACCCGGGCCGAGTCGCCAAACTTGGCGACAAGCGTCCGATCCTCGTTCAACCGGCAAATCGCCTTCACAAGCGAGGACACATCTTCGGCCGGAACGACGAGTCCATCGATTTCGTGCCGTACTGCCTCTTTCATCCCGCCCGCGTCGCTAACCACAGGGCAGACTCCTTGGTGCATTGCTTCCAGGAGCGCCTGGCACAGGGCCTCGGCCCGTGACGGCATGACGAACAGGTCCGCGCCACTGATCAGTTCGGAAGCGTCGCGTCGCCAGCCGACCAATCGGACACGCTCTTGGATCCGCGAATCGGTCGCCCACCGGAAGATTTCCGGATCGATCACCTCGCCAATGAGCAGCCAGTAGATATCGCGGGATGGATGGCACTGAGTCGCGGCTCGCAACAGCAAGTCGACACCCTTCACGCGTCGCATGGTTGCCACCGTCCCAACGACGAACGCGTCGGGGGGAATGTCAAACTGGGCGAGTGCAGCGCGTCCTGGCCGATGCTTGGGAGGGCAATACATCGTGTTGTAGGTGGTCCAACAACGATCCGCGGCGATGCCGGAGCGGACCAGCGACTCGCGAACGGCATCCGATTCGCACGCATGACCATCCACATGGGGATGTTGGTAGCTTATCCAGTCACCAGGGTTTGATCGCGACAGCGGCGAGGTAATGCCTCGGAATGAGACGGTCTTGGGACGCGATTTCATTCCCAGCATGGCCAGATTCACGTGGGCCAGCGCCCGGCCATAAAAGGCATGAACGATGTCAGGCTGAAAACGAGAGATGATTTTGCGAAGCTGCCAGATCGCCCGAGGGCTGAGTTTTTTGCCGCCAGAGTACGTCAGGCTACGAACTCGAAAGGAACTAAGTTCACCGAAGTGGTGTTTCCGTGGCCACACGCCGAGGGCATCGACACCCGAGTACTCGGCCAGCGATTCGACGACGAGGGGCTTCGCGTTGACAAGCAAAACTCTCATGAGACCACCGAGTTGTTGCCTTTCACTCGCCCCCTGCCCTGACACTCATCCGGCCATTCATCAAGCAGCCGTTTCCAACTTCATCTGCCTTGCAACCGCCGCAACCACCTGCTCAACCGATAGATCACGCATGCAGCGATGATGACGGAGCGGGCACTCGCCCTGCATGCACGGTTGGCAATCCAGCGACAGCGACAAGGTTGTTTCTTGCTCGTAATGGCAAAGCGTCGCTTTCGGACTCGTTGGCCCAAAGAGTGTTACAACCGGCTTGCCGAATGCGATACCAAAGAATCGTGGGCCGCTATCGGTCGTCACCAACAAGCAGGAACGGCGAATCACTGCTTTCGTGAGGCCCACGGGAAGCTCTTCGATTTCCGCCAGGCTGACGACGCGGCGGTTGCCGGCCCGGGCAACGATCTCGCGGGCGAATTCCCGCTCTCGCGGCCCGGAATTCACGAGAATGTAGGCTCCCCAATCACTTGCGATGCGCCGGGCCAGTGCGGAGAAATGTTCAACCGGCCAATTCCTTGCGACGC
>JAKEGR010000303.1 GCA_022615465.1 Planctomycetota bacterium
ACATTCTCAGCCTACGCACCTACGTGAAATCCAACCGCTGGAACGCCATGTGGAAGCAATACAAACGCATCGAGAAACCACGTTCCCCATCCAACACTACGTAGAAACGAACCTACACCCAAAACTTGTCGATCGTAAGTAACGACATTGAGCTCGATCAATACGGTGTCAAGCGATTGTGGTAATTGCTCGTCATTGTCATCCGGGTGGCTCTGAGCCTACGGACACACGCCAACGCCCTTCACAGAAGCCCCAGGGATGTGGCACCCAACTCGCCGCGGGCTAGCGATACAGGTCATGTTCGGCGATGTAGACGGCGACCGCCGGCGGGACGAGTTCGTCGATCGGCTTGCCCGTGGCAACGCGATGACGGATCTCCGTGCTGCTGATTGCCATCGCGGCCATTTCGATTCCCAATGGCGGTTTTTCCTCGGGACACAGCTCGGCAAGTGGCGACAGGTCTGGCTCTGGCCGCCCCGCGCGCCGCACGACCAGCGGCGTCGCGAGGCGGAATATCTCGGCTGACTCGCGCCATTCGGGCACTTCAGACAGCGTGTCGGCACCCATCAGAAAGAAAAGCCTGGCATCGGGCAGTTCCGCGCGGATATGACGCAGCGTGTCCACCGTGTAGCTCAATCCGCCGCGATCGATCTCTAGCGTCGAGACGCGCCAACCCCGCTCATGGTGGATCGCCAGTCGAAGCATTTCGATACGCTGGGCATCTGTTGCAAGTGGGCCGTGCTGCTTGAGCGGCTGCACCGCCGTCGGCATAAACCACACCTCGTCGAGCCGGGCCTGCTCCTGGCACGCGCGGGCCAACGCCAAATGGGCGTAATGCGCCGGATCAAAACTGCCGCCGTAGATGCCGAGACGCATAGGAGAAACGGGGACTGGAGTCTGTGGAATCACCGAAGAACAGTGTATCGTATCCTCATCGATGCCTCATTCCCAAGCCCCCGGCGCCCAACCTCATGCCTTCCCAACAGCAATCACTCTTCGACACGCAGCCGGCGCCATGGGAGCTTGACGACGCTTCCGAGCGGCTGGTGGCAACGGTGGTGCTGCCGGGCCGGCTATTGGGGGAGTTCGACTATTTGGTTCCCGAAAGCCTGGTCGCGGCAAAAAAACCGGAAGATGCCGTGCTTCCGGGAAAACGGCTGCGAGTACCATTTGGCCGTGGAAATCGCGGAGTGGTCGGCTACTGTGTCTCGCTCGGCAACAAGCCAACGGGCGGGAGGAAGCTCAAGCCCGTATGGGATGTCCTCGACCCCCAGCCGCTACTGTCGCCCGCCATGCTGCGGCTGACCGCGTGGATGGCCGACTATTACCTTTGCCCGTGGGCGCAGGTGTTGGAAGCGGTCGTTCCGGCAGGCGTGCGGGAGCATGCCGGCACTCGCGACGTAACGCTCCTTTCCGTGCCGACCGCCGTGTCTGCCCGCCTCGCGCAACTTGATTTGCCGGCCAAGCAAGCGGCGGCGCTTCGCGTACTTGCGGCCAGTCCCCGACCACTCACCGCGCGGCAATTGGCGGCACGTGCCCAATGCACACTCGGGCCGATCAGGGAGTTGCGCAAGAAAGGCCTGATCGAAGAGAGCGTCAAACGCATCGGCGCCTATCGCGAGGCAATTCCGCCCGCGGCCAAGGAACGGCCGCATGCATTGAACGAAGATCAACAGCGCGCGTTGGGCATGATCCATGATGCCCTTCACGCCGCCGAGCATCGCACCATTGTGATTCACGGCGTTACGGGCAGTGGCAAGACGGAGGTCTACATCCGTGCGATTGAAGAAGTCATCCATTTTGGCCGGCAGGCGATTCTGCTCGTTCCGGAAATCAGCCTCACACCCCAGACCGTCGCCCGCTTTCGCGCCCGGTTCGACCACGTGGCCGTACTCCACAGTCACCAGAGCGACGCCGAGCGGCACGAGCATTGGCAGCGTATCGCCCGCGGCGAAGTGCCGGTAATCGTTGGCGCCCGGAGCGCGGTCTTCGCCCCGACGCCTCACCTGGGCCTGATTGTCCTCGATGAGGAGCACGAAGCGACCTTCAAACAGGACAAGGCGCCGCGGTACCACGCCCGCGACGTCGCGTTACGGCGAGCCGCCGATAAGAGCATCCCGTTGGTGCTGGCCAGCGCCACGCCCTCGCTCGAGAGCTGGTATCGGGCGCAACAAGGGGAATTCCAACTTGTGGAGATGCCGCGGCGCGTGCTCCAGCGGCCGCTACCGGCCGTGCGGACGATCGATCTGCGCGAACAGGCTCACAGCAAATTTTGGCGAGGCGCCATCAGCCGGCCGTTGTGTCAGGCGATGAATGCGGCCCTCGCCGACGACGGGCAGGTGATTCTGCTACTCAACCGCCGCGGGCACTCGACGCATATTCAATGCCCGGCATGCGGCGTCGCGCTCGTCTGCCCACATTGTGAGATCGCCATGACGTTCCATCGGAGCGACAACACGGCCCTGTGCCACTATTGCGACTATCACATGACGGCACCGACGCAATGCCCCGAGTGCAAATACGCCGGCCTCCGCTTCAGCGGACTCGGCACGCAAAAGCTCGAAGCCGAAGTGCGATCGCGGTTTCCGGACTACGCCTGCCTGCGAATGGATACGGATAGCATGCGTCAACGCGGCAGCCACGAACGGGCGTTGACTGCGTTTCGAGAAGGAAAGGTGAAAATACTGGTCGGTACGCAAATGATTGCCAAAGGGCTGGACTTTCCCAATGTAACGCTGGTTGGCGTAATCAATGCGGACACCGCGTTGCATCTGCCCGACTTCCGCGCGGCGGAACGCACCTTTCAACTGGTCACCCAAGTCGCCGGCCGAACTGGCCGCGGCGACCAGGGCGGCCGTGTGCTGGTACAAACGCTCAGCCCCGACGCCCCGGCCATCATGGCAGCCATTCGGCACGACTTTCCGGCATTTGCCCGGGCCGAACTGCCGAATCGCGAAACACTCGGCTACCCACCGTTTGCGTCGATGGTGAGGATCGTGACCCGAGGAACCAGCGAGACCGCTTCCCGAGAACTGGCCGAGGAACTGGCCCGGCGGCTCCGCGATGCCACGGTCGGCACCACGGCGATTCGCCTGCTCGGCCCGGCCCCGGCCCCCATCGCCAGGCTCCGAGGCCACTTTCGGTATCACCTTCAGCTTCATGCGATCGACCGCCAGGCCCTGCACGATGCCGTGAGGACGGCGACGGCCGACCTGAAACTGCCCGACGGCGTGAACTGGACCGTTGATGTCGATCCGCTCGACATGATGTGAGGCAGGTATGTTCTTCCGTTGGGGCCGCGCCGAATCGATGCGGCTGACCCTTTTTTCAGCAAATCTGGCGTCGCGCCGGCACTTTGCCGCGCGCTTTGGCATTGGTGCGACTCCGGCAGC
>JAKEGR010000304.1 GCA_022615465.1 Planctomycetota bacterium
CTGACCACGTGGCGATTTACAACATTCGCAAGAACCAGATGTTTGACGCGGCTGCACTGCGTGAGGAATGGAGCATCCGACCCGATCAGGTCGTCGATTTTCAAGCTCTGGTTGGCGACCAGGTGGATAACGTTCCAGGGGTGCCGACCATCGGCCCCAAAACAGCCCAGACGCTTCTTGCGACCTACGGCACACTGGACGAGGTGCTGGCCCATAGCAGCGAGGTTCCCGGCGCCAAGGGCAAGAAGTTGGTCGAAGGGCGCGAGTCGGCGCTTTTGTCCCGCGAACTCGTGCGACTCGATCGCCATGTGCCCATTGAGCCGGACTGGGCCGCCGCACGTATTGGCGGCATGGACCCTCAGCGATTAGTCGCATTATTCTCGGAATTTGGCTTTCGCACGTTTGCCGAACGGGCGGCCCGACTGACTCGGACCACGCCCGTGCCTCCGCGCCGGTCCCCGGCTGGCTACCAGCTTGTGGATACCACCGCGATGCTGGCCGAGCTGGTAGCCAAGCTCTCCGAGCAAGAGTTGATTAGCGTTGATACGGAGACGACGCACGTGCAGCCGCGGTGGGCCGAGATCGTCGGCTATTCGTTTTCCTGTCGGCCGGGTGAGGCCTTCTATGTGCCCGTCCGAGGTCCGGCAGGCCAAGCCGTGCTGGAGCCAAGGCGGACTATCGAGTCACTCCGGCCGATCTTGGAAAACCCACGAATTGGCAAGGTCGGCCAGAATTTGAAATACGACATGATCGTTCTCCGCGGCGCGGGCGTTCAGATGCGTGGCGTCGTCTTCGACACGATGGTGGCTAGCTACCTGCTGGATGCGGGCGCGAGGAACCACAGTCTTGATGTCTTGGCCAAGCGGTATCTTAACCACACGACGATCAAGATCGACGAGTTGATCGGCAGGGGAAAGCTACAGAAGCGAATGGACGAAGTGCCCGTGGTGGATGTGGCCAATTACGCGGCCGAAGATGCCGACATACCACTGCGATTGAAGCCTTTACTGGCGGAGCGCCTGGAGGAAACAGGCCTTACCAGGTTGAATGAAACGGTTGAGGTTCCGCTGATCGCCGTGTTGGTGAAGATGGAGTTTCACGGCGTTCGGGTCGATCCTGCTTGCCTGGCCGATCTCAGCGTCCGCTACGGCGAACGGCTCAGCCAATTAGAGCGTGAAATCGAGGACCTCGCCGGCCACCCACTGAACATCGCTTCGCCCAAGCAGCTCGCCGAGGTGCTGTTCCATGAGCTTGGTCTGCCGGTCCTCAAGAAAACCAAGACCGGCCCCAGCACCGACGCCGAAGTGCTCGACCAACTGGCCGAAAAACACGCTCTCCCCGCCAAGATCGTTGAATACCGCCAATTTGCCAAACTGAAGAACACCTATGTCGATGCCCTGCCGATGCTGATCCACCCGCAGACGGGGCGGGTGCATGCGTCCTTCAACCAGGTCGTAACAGCCACCGGCCGGCTCAGTTCCAGCGAGCCAAATCTGCAGAATATCCCGATCCGCACGGAAGAAGGCCGCGAAATCCGTGCTGCGTTCGTTGCAGGCGAGCCGGGCTGGAAGCTGCTGGCGGCCGACTACTCGCAGATCGAGTTGCGAATCCTGGCGCACTTCTGCGAAGACGAAGTCCTGTGCGAGGCGTTTGCCCGCGACGAGGATATCCACACGCTCGTGGCCAGCCAGGTGTTTGGCGTGGCGAGCGACGAAGTAAGTTCGGTCATGCGGCGTCACGCCAAGGCCGTCAATTTCGGCATCATTTATGGCCAGAGTCCTTTCGGTTTGGCCAAGTCGCTGGGCATTTCCCAAGAAGAAGCAGCCACGTTCATTGATGGATATTTCGCCCGGTATCGCGGCGTGGGTGAGTTCTTCGATCGCACGCTGGGCGACTGCTACCGGCAAGGTTATGTGACAACCACCTTGGGTCGCCGCCGCGTGATCGAAGGAGTTCGGTCACCCTCTTTGCTGGCCGCTGCCACGGAAAAGGCAGGCCGACGGCCGCTCAACTTGCCTGAGCGGACGGCGGTCAATACGGTCATCCAAGGTTCTGCGGCCGACATGATCAAGCTGGCAATGATTGCCATCGACCGGCGGCTGCACGAAGAAGCGTTTCAGGCCCGCATGATTCTACAGATCCATGATGAGCTGGTCTTCGAATCGCCACCCAACGAAATCGATCGGCTTGCCCAGTTGGTTCAGAACGAAATGCGAACCGTTCTGACGCTTCGGGTGCCGCTGAAGGTCGATGTAATGTGGGGCGACAACTGGGCGGAGTGTGAACCGTGGATCGTATGAAAACCATCGGCCTGGTTGGCGGCGTCGCCAGCGGAAAGTCGCGAGTGGCCCAGATGCTCGTCGAACTGGGGGCCGGTTTGCTCGATGCGGATCGCACGGCACACGAGGTGCTGGCCGGTGATCCGGAGGTGCGTGGTGCCATACGCCAGCGGTGGGGAGACTCCGTGCTAGCAGCCGATGGCAGCATCGATCGAGCCGCAGTCGCCAGCCGCGTGTTCGGGCCGGAGGGCAAAGCTGCCGAGGAGCGAAGATTCCTCGAAGAACTTCTCCACCCGCGCGTCCGCCAGCGACTGGAGACGCTGCGTCAGCAGTTTGCCGCCGAGGGCCGGCCGGCAGTGGTTCTCGACGCCCCCCTGCTGCTAGAAGCGGGGTGGGGGTCTCTCTGTGACGTGATTGTGATGGTCGATGCCTCGCGCGACGTGCGGCTTGGCCGGGCATGTCGTCGCGGTTGGACGGAAACGGAGTTCGTGCGTCGCGAGGCCGCGCAATGGCCCGTGGCCCGCAAACGCCGCCACGCGGACGTGGTCATCAAGAACGACGGTTCGGAAGAGGCCCTCCGTACGGCGGTCCGCGGCTGTTGGCACACGCAGGTTGCTCCCTCGCCCACTGGGAGAGGGCCGGGGTGAGGATGATTCACTTCCTGGAGTTCGTTGCCGCCCCGTGACCAGCCGGATTACCCGACCTCCGCTGCTGGCAGTAAGCAAAGGCAGGACTTGACAAATTTCGCATCGGATTCGGTTGCCACACGCTGTTTCCACTTTTCAAGTTGACCGTTTGATTGCATAATGGAACCCGAGAGGCATTTCCCGCTGCCTGGCCATTCGTGCCAGCCATTTGGTTGCCTGTCTGTTTTGATCCCCGCCAATGGCGCCGTCCGCGCGCCGACCGCTCTCATCTCGTCAGGAGCGAAAATTCCATGTCTGATTTGAATGACCGCGAAACGCGGGAAAGTCGCCCGCGACCCCTTTATCGCCGCAAACGTCCGGAACAAAACGGCGAAAACATTATCGATCGCAAGCTGCTGGCCGAACTGGAGCTTGAAGAACCGCTCTCGTTGGCCGAGGAGCTTGATAAAGCCGCCGAGCGAGTCCGCCGCGTCGGTGCGGCAATTGTCAGGGAAGATGCACACGATCGCAATGTGCATATTGCCGAGTTGCAGCGGAAGACGATTTCGGAACTGTTGGAAGCCGCGGAACAAGAAGGACTGACCGACGTCGGCGGCCTCAAGAAACAAGAGTTGATCTTCCGCATCCTGAAGGAACGGGTGAAACTCAAGGGCTTGATGTACGGGGAAGGAACACTGGAAATCCTCCCCGACGGGTTCGGTTTTCTGCGGAGTCCCGATTATCACTATCTTTCCTGTCCGGACGACATCTACGTCTCGCCGAGCCAGATTCGCCGGTTCGGCTTGCGGGATGGCAATACGGTCGCCGGAACGATCCGCCCACCGAAGGAGAATGAGCGCTATTTTGCCCTGCTCCGCGTCGAAGGGATCAACGGTGAAGATCCGAACCTGCTCGCAAAAAAAATCTCTTTTGATAACCTGACGCCAATCCATCCCGACCAGCGAATCGTCATGGAGACGACCCCCGAAGAGATCGCCATGCGGGTGGTCGACATGATCGTGCCCATTGGCTTTGGTCAACGCGGTCTCATTGTCAGCCCTCCGCGCGCGGGGAAGACGATCCTCTTGCAGAAGATGGCCAAGAGCGTGCTGACCAATTACCCCAACTCGTATGTGATCATGCTGTTGATCGACGAGCGGCCGGAAGAAGTTACCGACATGGAGCGGCAGATCAAAGGGCCGCACTGCGAGGTGATCAGCTCGACTTTCGACGAGACATCGGCCCGGCATGTGCAGGTTTCCGAGATGGTCATCGAGAAAGCCAAGCGGATGGTCGAATATGGGGGGGACGTGCTGATTTTTCTCGACTCGATTACGCGGCTGGCTCGGGCCTGGAATGCTGAATGCCCTCACTCGGGCAAGATTCTTTCGGGCGGCATCGATGCCAACGCAATGCAGCGGCCGAAGCGATTTTTTGGTTCGGCGCGCAAAGTGGAGGGAGGCGGCTCGCTTACCATCGTGGCTACGGCGCTGATCGACACCGGCAGCAGGATGGATGAAGTGATCTTCGAGGAGTTCAAAGGCACGGGAAACCAGGAGATCGTGCTGGATCGCCGGTTGGTCGATCGGCGAATTTGGCCCTCGATCGACATCTCCTGCAGCGGCACCCGCAAGGAGGAAATGCTGATGGATCCGGAGGAACATCGCCGCGTTTGCATCCTCCGCAGGGTTCTCAACGAGATGAACGCACCGGATGCGATGGAACTGCTCACCACCCGCCTCCAGAAGACGAAGACGAATGCGGAATTCCTGATGAGCATGAAGGAATGAACTTGCCGTACACGACAGTGCCATTCGTTCCTGGAGCGAATTGCACGTTCTGAGCCGCCAAGTTCCCGCGTAGCGGCGCAGGGGTGTAGCGGTGCGCGTAGCCCACGGATCGGCTGGAAAACGTAGGCTTTAGGTCTGTCGAGTGCGGCGGCGAGTCCGAGTGGATGGCGACATCGACCACTCTTTCGTCAGAGCTTCAAAAACTTCCGGCGACTCGTAGCGGACCACATCCGTACCCTCGGGCA
>JAKEGR010000045.1 GCA_022615465.1 Planctomycetota bacterium
CAGCAGCATCAGTTCAATTTCCTCCTGTGGCATGAAGAGGATGTCGCCCGCAGTCCCGATGTCGGCGACAAGCGTATTGCCGCCGTGAAACGGGCCATCGACCGCTACAACCAACAACGGAACGATTGGATCGAGAAGATCGACGAATTATTCATCCAATTGCTGGCCGACGAGGGAGTGGTGCCAGACGCCAAGGCACGACTCAATACGGAAACACCCGGCGCTGCAATCGATCGCCTGTCGATTATGGCCCTGCGAATCTATCATCTCGAAGAACAGCTCTTGCGAGACGATGCCGATCCGGTGCATCGCGAAAAAGTAGAGGAGCGACTCGATCGCTGTAGCCAGCAGCACACCGACCTTTCGGATTCGCTGGTCGAATTACTCGACGATATCTTTTTTGGTCGCAAGCTGCTGAAGATGTATCGCCAAATGAAAATGTACAACGATCCGATGCTTAATCCCTACTTGTATCGCCAGCGGCGATTGGTCGGTTAGAAACACGCGGAAATCATTGTCAACGGTTGGTTCCGGCTGCCCGGCTGGGCAATTGGACAGGATTGCCGGCCGGAACGCCGCAGCAAGGAGCAGCATCATGGAGCTTCCACATCAACGCCGCGTCCTGCACGTGATTACCCCGTCGCGAATGGCCGGGGCGGAGACGTTTCTCGCGCGGCTCCTACGCCGAACGAGCGGCGATCAGGCCGTACATCACTGCGTTTCTAGCCGCAGCCGTGCCAATGACGAAATGCGCCTCGCCGGCATGCAGTTCGATCCACTCGGCATCGGCGGCAAGGCCAATCCGCTGGCCCTCCACCGTTTGCGTGATGCGGCACGAAGTTTTGGGGCCGATCTACTCCATTCCCACCTGTCAACCGCCAGTTGGTGGTGCGGGTGGCTCGAGCAGATCGGCGGGCCGCCCTCCCTGGGTCATGTCCATGGCTTCACATCGGCCATCTGGCACCGCCGCCAAACGCATCTCATCGCCTGTTCGAATGCCGTCAAGCAGGACTTGATTGATAAGGGGGTTCCGGCCGAACACGTCACGGTGATGCATTACCCGGTCGATCCCATCGACCAGCAGCCAACTCGCACGCCTGCAGCCGTACGGGCTGAAGCCGGTGCCGAGGCGGATACCCCGGTGATCGGCACATTTGCCCACCTATCCGTCAAAAAGGGCTATCGCGAACTGGTACGAGCGGCCCAGATCGTGCTGTGCGAGGTGCCCAAGGCCCAGTTCTGGTGTTTTGGCGAAGGGCCGCTGCGCAAGGAACTTGAACAAACCGCCGAAGCCGCCGGCATCGCCGACCGCTTCAAGCTGTTTGGTTTCCGCCGCGACGTGGCGGATTGGATGCGGGCCATCGATGTGATGTGTCTGCCCTCGCATCGCGAGCCGTTTGGTCTGGTGTACGTCGAGGCCGCCCTTGCTGAAAAACCTGCGATCGCCTGCAACGCCGGCGGCGCGCCCGAGATTATCCAACACGGCAACACCGGTCTGCTCGTGCCGCCGCCATGGGGTCGGGATTCTTTTGCGACTGGTTCCGCGAATACTCGGCAGACGTCTCCAGTCGCAAAGGACTCCCGACCCCTTTCGCCGTCGTCAGAGAACGCCACTCTCCTGGCCGAGGCCATCCTGCAACTTCTCGACAACCCCATCCGATCTGTCGCGATGGGCCGTTGCGGCAGGCAGCTTGTGCTCGAACGATTCAGTTGGCCCCAGTACCTCAAGCGGCTGAGCGGGCTTTACGACCGCATTTTGGGTGGCCAGCCAGGGCGTATTGAGCCTACCAGCCGTCAGGCGGCATGACCAACCAAGGGGGATCTTCCCCCGCCTTCGCCCCCGATCCGCCCTTGCAGCGGCCGCAAACCCGGAAATAATAAGGGCCAGCCAAGTGGGGCGGCCGTGCAGGATCACGTGGTTGCCGTACTGAATGGCTGATTTCACCCGGACGGATAATCCACTAAGCCTGCGATTCCATGCTCGACAAGCGATTCATTCTCGACAACCCCGACCTCGTTCAGGAAAACTGCAATCACCGCGGTATCAAAGTCGACGTTGCTCGTTTTGTCCAACTCGAACTTGATCGCCGCCAGTTGCAGCTCGACGTTGAGGACCTCTCTCGGCAAGCCAACGTGGTCAGCAAGTCGATCGCTCAGGCCAAAGATGAGGCCGGACGCGAGGCCCGCAAAGTGGAAGGTCGCAATCTGCGAGACCTGAAGGAACAAAAACAGGTCGAAATGGAGCGATTGGCTGCCGAGGCCAACGTAATCCATCATTCCATGCCCAATCTTTCTCATCCCGAGGCGCCGGTTGGCGGCGAGGATGCGAGCAAAGAGTTGCGCCATGGTGAGATTGATATTCGGCCGTTCCCGTTCCCGGTGCTCGATCATGTTGACTTGGCCGAGCAGCACAGCCTCATCGACTTCGAAGGCGGGGCTCGCATCGCCGGCCACGGTTTCTATTTCCTCAAGAACGAAGCGGCGCTGCTGGAACTCGCGATCCAGCAATTTGCTGTCGAATTGCTCATCCGCGAAGGCTTCACGCCGATGATCACTCCCGACTTGGCCCGCGGCGATATCTTGAAGGGCACCGGCTATATTCCCCGTGGCCCGGAAACGCAAATCTACAGCATCGAGAGCAGCGACCTGAATCTGGTGGCCACGGCCGAAATTACGCTTGGCGGCCTGTACGCAGGCCAGGTCATCGACGCCGACGAGTTGCCGATTCGTCTCTGCGGCATCAGCCATTGCTTCCGCACCGAGGCAGGTGCCGCCGGCCGGGCCTCACGCGGCCTCTACCGAGTCCACCAATTCACCAAGATCGAGATGTTCGCCTTTACTCTGCCCGAACAAAGCGAAGATATGCTGAACTACTTCCGCGAACTGGAATGCGAACTCTTCGATCGCATGGGCATCCCTTACCGCGTTCTTGACATCGCGACGGGCGATCTGGGTGGCCCGGCCTACCGCAAGTTCGATCTCGAAGCCTGGATGCCGGGCCGGGGCACGGGCGGCGAATACGGCGAAGTGACCAGCGCCTCGAATTGCACCGACTACCAGTCCCGCCGGCTCGACATCCGCTACAAAGTTAAAGGCGAGAAAGGGACGCACCTCGTCCACACGCTCAACGGCACGGCCATCGCCGTGAGCCGCGCACTGATTGCCATTCTCGAGAATTGCCAGCAGGCGGACGGCTCGATCCTCGTCCCCGAGGTCCTCCGTCGCTGGGTCGGCAAGGATCGCATCGGCGGAAACGGGTGATCAACCGTCGTAATCGCCCCTTACCTTGCCATCGTGGCGGAACTGCACTTCCACCTCCGTGTCAAACAGCAACGGCGTCCTCCCCCCCTGGCTCTGCACTGGCGGAGCCAGGGCCCATCCGACGTTTAAGCGAAGAACGCCCTGCTCACATTACCGTCAAATCAGCGGCAACGTCGCCAAGCCAGCAACGCCATCCCGACCGCCAGGAGTGCCAAACTCGACGGCTCAGGGACGATCTCTTCTTTGAAGATGGTGACGCCGTCGCCTGGTGTCAGCGCAGTACCGAAGAGGAACGCGGTCACACTGATCGGTGTGGTCGCTTCGAGCCCAGGAACACTTAGCTCAAAAACGGCCATTTCAGCAGCAAACGGGTTGTGACCCGGGTTGCCCTTGATTGAGCCATTGGCGTCGCTGTAATCGGGACCGACTCCGCTGGGCGGGCCGAGAATGCCATCTTTCGCATCCGGATGAAAGCTAAGCTGATGAACATCGCCAACGGGATAAGGCAGATCGACATCCAGCCCCCAACTCAAATCCACCGGGCCAGCCGTGTCGGTGTACGAACCATCGTCTGCAACGTCACGTTGGACGCCAGTATCAGACAGCAGCAGCGTTGGCGACAAACCGCCAACACTGAAGGTGATCCCGGTGAACAACTCGGCCGCATCGTAAGTGATGGGCGTAGTATTCGTGAGCTTCACGGTAAGCTTGTCATTGAGAGCGTCCCGGGTGAACTCGGCCGTCCCAGAGATGGCGTGAGGGTCGGCATTCGTGCCGGAAAAGCTAAAAACTGGCCCCGCCAACACGGCAGACGCCCAGCAGAAAACGCAGGCAATCATTAACGCAACAACAAGAATCCGACGACGCAGCGCGCCGGAGCGGAACGAACTATCCGGCGTGCAACGCACCGGACACTTCCCATTGAACTCGATCATTGGACACCTCCCGTAAGAAATGGTTTCAATCCAACAAAAAACGGCGGTCGGATTTGCCCGCGCGGTCCGCTTCCGGAGCCATGCGAAAAAATCCAAACGCCGTTAGGTGCTGGTATTAGCGTTTCCTCAAAATCAGTTCGCCATCCACCACTGAGTTGCCCATCCAACAAAAAAACGACAACTGAAACCTTTTCGGACGCCGACCCACTGCAGGTCAGCGCGGAAAGATTTCAATTGTCGTTTTTGCCGGATTAGCGTTCCCTCAGTGACGAAGGCAACTGTTTCAGTTCAGTCGATTAGATCCAACCTCAAGCAACACACACGTAAGGCCCCATGACGGTTCAGCACATGTATTCTGTTCATACCAGCAATCGCTTGTCAATCTTTTGGGAAAGATTCTTTCCTGAAGTAGTCACGAACAGCCACCGGCTCAATTCCAGGGAGTGGAAAGCGTTTTCACGGCTGGTGATCCGTCGCGATTGAATTGACGGGTACCACGGACACCCGGTGTGATGGTATGTGGCGATCACTTCCAGTTCACCTTCAATCGATTGTCGATCATCTCGACGCCATCGATCCGTCGGATCCCTTCCTGGGCCATTTGTTTCTCAAAGAACGAATGCACGTTGCCTTTCAAGACAACTCGCCCCTCCTCGCTTGCTTCGATGTGAACTTGGCGATCAGGCACATGGGGGTTGGCCAGCATCGCATCGTGAATGCGTTTGAACAGCGGTGCGGAAACGATCGCAGTGCTCATGATATTTCCTCGATCCATCGTGACCTACGGCAAGAAAGTAAAAACCCGTGTTCCAAAATCAGAATCAACGTTGCTGGAAGCCAGTGTCACACAAAACACGTTATATGTCAATAAGATTTGCGAAAAAGATTTAATTGGATCCGTCTTGCCAGAACAGGTAGGCGGTGAGGCGGTAAGGTTTTGGCGGAAAAGGAGACGTCCGCCAACTCAGCCTCCAGACCGGGTGGGTTGTATGGGGAATGCCGTCTAGCGGGCACCCCGCCTTCCGGAAGAACTTACGGCCGGCCTTTGCTGCGAGCCGGCAGGCAGACTGTTTTCGCACGCGGCAGGCGACAGGCCCCAGAGGTCCGCTGACGTGGCCATGTTTCGTGGCAAGATTTCGCATGCCCGCGCGGAAGAGGGCGTCCCGGCCCAACCCATCATCATTGACGGACCATTATTGATGTGTGGCGTTCACACGGCCGGCACGAGTTGACTTCTGATCTTCATCTCCATCCTCTTCCCAATCCTCTTCGCCTTCACTGATGTCTTCAACATCGAGATCGTCGTCTAACGATTCATCGTCTGGTTCATCTTCATCGGACTCCTCGTCCTCCCAATCATCGTCTTCTTCGTCAGCATCCTCGTCGTCGGCTTCGTTGCTTTCACGCTCTGAATCACTGTCGGCGCATTCATCATCCTCGCCCCCGTCCTCTTCGATCTCTTCGTCCGCCGCCTCGGACGCATCATCTTCTTCAGCTACTTCGATATCTTCGTCTTCGTAGTCGTTCTCGTTTTCAACCAGGTTCTCTTCGAGATCGCTCGGCTCGTCGACGTCTGGCACAATACGATTGCGGCGGGGACGTGGATTGGCCACGGCCGTGGCAGTCGTTGCCGTGGCGGTCGCGGTGGTCTTTGGCCGCGTCGCGATGCCACCCGCGGCAAGAGATGGCAAGCCGGGGGCATTCTTACCGACTGCTGAAGCGGCTTTGCCTTCCACGTTGCCCTGACTACGGGCTTCCCAGTCTTCGAGAGTGATGAGCACCTCGCGTGCTTGCGCTCCGTTGTACTGGCCGACGATTCCATCCTCGGCCATGAAGTCGATCAGCCGGGCGGCCCGGCCATAGCCGATGCCCAGTGTTCGCTGCAATAGCGAGACGCTGCCGCGCCGTTCGCGGATAACGATGTCAGCAGCGGTTTCGTACAATTCGTCGCGATTCTTGAAGTTGGCGCCCGTGCCGGCCGCCTCTTGTTCGTCCTTCGTCTTGAGCTGCATAAGTTCGCCGGCAAATTGCGGATCATCGGTGCCGACGAAGTCGACAACACGCTGGATCTCGTCGTCGGAGAGATAGGTGCCTTGGCCGCGGAGCAGCGTGCTGGTGCCAGGCAAGAGAAACAACATATCGCCATTCCCAAGCAGTTTATCGGCCCCCATTTCGTCGAGCACAACGCGGCTGTCCGTGCGGCTCGAAACCTGAAATGCAATCCGCGCCGGAAGATTCGATTTGATCAAGCCGGTAATCACGTCGACCGTCGGCTTTTGCGTGGCCAGGATCAGGTGGATGCCCACGGCCCGACTCTTTTGGGCCAGCCGGATGATGTGCTGCTCGACGTCCTTGCCGGCGGTCATCATGAGGTCGGCGATTTCGTCGGCGACGATGACGATGTAAGGCAACTGCCGCGGGATTTGCCGCCACTCTTCGTCGTTTTCGGGTTGAATGCGGTCGTGCAATTCCTCGTCGCCGAGCTGGTTATAGACGCTCACGTGACGCACGCCAGCACGCGAAAGAAGCTGGTAACGCTCCTCCATCTTGTCGACTGCCCACGCGAGGATTGCCTCGGCCTTCCGCATGTCGGTCACCACGGGATGCATCAGGTGAGGCAGTTTGCGGTAGCCGCTCAACTCGACCATTTTCGGGTCGATCATCAACATCCGAACCTCGTCCGGTCCGCGGCTCATGAGAATCGACACGATGATCGAATTGAGGCAGACGCTCTTGCCGGTACCCGTTCGACCGG
>JAKEGR010000305.1 GCA_022615465.1 Planctomycetota bacterium
GAAGCTGGTTGCGGGTGTGAAGCTGGTTGCGGGTGTGAAGCTGGCTGTGGGTGTGAAGCTGGCTGTGGGTGTGAAGCTGGCTGTGGCGTTGATGGTTGCAGGTTTGCCGGTCAAACATGGGACGACTGCGGCCAATCAGGCCCACGACTTTGCCCTTGCACCGACGCCTGCGGCGACTGTGGTGATCCGGGCTGTGGCTGCGAAGCCGACTGCGGGTGTGCTGTTGACTGTGGCGAACCAAGTTGCGGCTGTAGCGATGGCCACGGCGGCGACTCGCTTGGATGTTGCCTGCTTGCCGCCATCGGCAATTGCCTCTGTGGCTGCAGCGGCTGCGACGGCGAGTGTTATTGGAGCGAGTGGCACAACGATCCGCCGCGTTGCCAGGATCCGTGCGACCACTGTGGAAACTGGATCGGCGCAGGCTCTGGCTACCGTGCCCCCTACGCGCATCCATACGCGATTGGCGCGGCCCCCGGCCGCACGGATTTCGCGAAAAAGAACAGTGCAGCGCCCGCAGTGGCAAAGAACAGTAAAACTCGCCCTGCCGCGTCCGCCCGCATGGCACGCAAGCCACGCGACTCCGCACCGCAAAGGCCGCGTCCCACTCAGCCGAAGAAGAATCAGCAATGAACCGGCGAGCAGGATCGTCCTCGACCCCCGGACTCCGGCTGCTTTTCTACCTCAAGAACAGCCGGTTTGCATTCGCGGTGGTTTGCTCGGCAAACTTATCGAGCGTCACGTCGCGGACTTCGGCCAGGCAGGTTGCCGTGTAAAGCACGTGGGCCGGCTCGTTCCGCTTGATCTTGCGGATCGGCTCGGGTGACAAGTACGGGCTGTCGGTCTCGATGAGGATGCGGTCGTCCGGCACGGCGGCCGCGATGGCCCGCAGCTCGTTGGACTTCTTGTACGTCACCATTCCCGCGAAGCTGATCGCGAGACCCATCGCGACGCACTCTTCCATCATGGCCCGGCTACCGGTAAACGAGTGCATGACACCCAAGAGCGGCCCGCGGGCGTGGGCTTCGCGGAGCATCGTCAGGATGTCATTGTCGCAGTCGCGCATGTGAACGAGGAAGGGCAAGCCCCTCGCCTGCGACAAGCGGATGTGCCGATCGAAATAATCCTGCTGGACTTCGAAGGGTGTGAAATCCCAATAGCGGTCGAGACCCGTTTCACCAACGGCCACCACGCCCGGCTGACCGAGCATCGCCACAATTCGGTCCCAATCGCCCGGTCGTGCCTCGGCCAGATAATTGGGCTGCATGCCGACTGCGGCATGAACGCCTTCGTATTTGGCCGCAAGCTCAATGCACACCTGGCTTGTATCGGCCGAGATGCCGACCGCAACCAGGTGTTCAACGCCTGCCGCGAGTGCCCGCGCAATGACCTCAGCCCGGTCATCGTCGAATTCGGGCTGATCGAGATGGGCGTGCGTGTCGAACAGTCGCATGGCACCTCGAATGGATCAAGCAAGTGGGATGTGGTAAGTCGGCGAGACCCGCCAGGATCGCTTACGCCGGTTCGCCTTGGCGAGTGATCGTCGGGGCGGCCGGTTTTGCCTTCAGCCTTTCCAGCAAATCGAGTTGCCCCTTGGCCATGCCGAACGCCTCGGCGGCGAACTCCCCGGCGGCCGGTGCGAGGCGCGCCGCGGCGACGCATTTCTCCAGTTCGGCCATATCCTGCTGATGATAGCCGATCGCTTCCGCGACGAGATAATCGATGTCGAGGTCGTGCGTGTCGGTGAATTCCATGGGGAACTCGCCTGCATCGGGGATCGCGCCGGCGGCCATGATCTGCTCGCTCACCCGCTCGGCCAGCGCATCCTGGCCAGTGACGATTTCGTCGAGCGTATTCAGCGCCGCTTCTCGGCCGGCGGGCACGTAGGGCCTCGCCCAGCGCAAATACTGCGGAAACGATTTTCGAAGGATGACCAGCACGCGATTGAGCAAAACGATAGTTTCCGGAGATGACATACGACGAGATTTCTCGGTCTAAACCAGGGAAAACACAACCTCTACATCAACAACTGTTCGCTCGCCTGCCTGGCCCACTCGGTGAGGCTTTGCGGGAGGATGCCAAAGACCAGCACCGGTAGCGTTATGAGCAGCACATAAACCGCGGGCAGAAACCCGATTGCCGCCAGGCCGCGGGCGTCTGGCTCAGGATCGATGCAGATCGTCTTCGCCACGCGGAGGTAATACACCAGCGAAACGACCGTGTTCAGGCCGGCGATTACCAGCAAGGCAATCATCCACGGACCACCAGCGATCACGAGCGACCGAAAGATCGCGAACTTACCGACAAAACCGGCTAACGGCGGAATTCCGATCAAGCTCACCAGGATTGCCGTGAAGGCGACACTCGTCAGCGGAGCGACCCGGATCAGCCCGGCGTAGTCGGCGATCTCTTCGCTCTGGAGTACGCCCCGCAGGAACGCGACAATCGCGAACGCGCCCAGGTTCATGAATAGATAGGCGCTGACGTAGAACAGTAGGGCGGCAATCGCCTCGCGGGCACTCACTACGTCGCTACCGGCAAGTTGGACCGCCGCGGCAACCGCCATAATCATGTAGCCAGCGTGGGCGATCGTCGAATAGGCCAACAGCCGCTTGATGTTCGTTTGGCCGTACGCGACCAGATTGCCAAACGTGCAGGTGATGGCGGCGATGACGGCCAACAACCGAACGATGAACGTGCGTACCGGAGCGAGTTGGGCCGCTGGGGTTGCAGGCGCGTCCTGGTCCGCCAAGCTCTGTCCGCTGGACGGGGTGTTCTCGCCGGCCGAAGCGGGTTGACCATCGGCGGATTGCAACATCGCGACCGCGCGAACCGGCACGACGCGATGGATCGAAGCATTCGCGGGCGCTGGCGCGGCCTCGCGGGCGGGAACGGCACTCACTCCCAACGCGATGCGAACGAGCAACGCGAGCGCGGCTGCTTTCGAGGCAATCGAAAGGAATGCGTCCACCTCGGCCGATGCGCCTTCAAACACGTCCGGGCACCAGAAGTGGAATGGCACCGCCGAAAGCTTGAACGCAAGGCCAACCGAAATCATCAGGGCTGCGAGGGCCAATACCATCAGTTTGCCGGAACTATCCCCGTCACCCATCATGCGTGGAATGTCCATCTCGACGAGTCGTGCGGCAATCGTCGGCAAATGGGCGCTGCCCACCAGACCAGCCAGCAGGCTAATGCCGTAGAGCATGACACCAGCCGCCCCAGCGCCGAAAACCGCGTACTTGAGAGCCGCCTCGCTGGCCCGTCGCCGGCCCTTGATGATGCCGGCAAGCACGTAGGATGGCACACTGGCCATTTCCACCGCCAGAAACACCGTCATCAAATGGTTGGTCGACGCCATCAGGCACATTCCGAGCGTGGAACCCAACAGCAGTGTGTAGAAGTCCTGTCCGTCATCGCGGTCGGCCAGCCCCGTCATGCGGACGAGGACCACAAACAGGACCGCAAAGAACAGCAGGAATACACGGAAAAACGCGGTCATCGAGTCGTAGATGAGCATTCCAGTAAATATCTCGTGGCGCTCAACGTTCCCAAACTGGCCCAGGCCGCCCGCGGGCAGGGCATACCACAGCGCGATCGCCGCCCCAATCAGAGCGATCCAGAACGGATTGATCTTCTCGCCCCAGCGAAACACGCGTACGAGCAGCATCACGACAATTGTCGCCGAGATGGCCAACTCTGGCCGGAACAGCGGCAGACTGACGTGGAGCGTGTTGTCGACCAGATTGTTGACGAGCGATTGGAAATTCACGGCTCAATTACTTTTCTAGGATTCAGGATTCGGCGCGACCAGGTTGCTCACCGATGCGGTTTCCGGCGGCGTCTGCGACTGAAGCTTGGCCGGCTCGTTCGCGCGGGTCCAGTCGGTAAGCTCCACCACGGTCTTGTCGACCGATGGCTGCATGACATCGAGCAAGGCCCGCGGATACACGCCAAACAGAATCGCCATCGCCAGAAGCGGCGCGGCGATCGAGAACTCGCGGAACGTAATCGGCGTGAGTGCCTCGGGATGCGGGCCTTTGTATTCAGCACCGAGGTACACCCGCTGAATCGCCCAGAGGATGTAGGCGGCCGTGAGGATTACCACACCGGCTGAGATCACCGCGAGGGCGGGGCTGAATTTCCATGCGGACAGGACCACCAACACTTCGCCAATGAATCCGCACAGGCCGGGCAGGCCCAACGCGGCAAAGAAAATCCCGATCGCCAGGCCGCTGTAAACCGGCATCTTGGAAAAAAGGCCGCCGAACTCGTTCAGATTGCGGTGGTGTACCCGGTCGTAAAGCACACCCACCATGAAGAACATGCCAGCCGAGCTGATGCCGTGGGCAATCATTTGGAACATGGCTCCGTTCATGCCCATCTTCCAGTAGTCGGGGTTATAGCCCGTGCGGTCGATCGCGCTCCACACGCCCAGCCCCAGCACCACGTAACCCATGTGGCTTACGGAGCTATAGGCGACCATCCGCTTGAAATCCGTCTGCGCCAGCGCCGCGAACGCGCCATAGACCATGCTCACCACGCCAACGGCGCAAACGAAATATGCCAGGTCGTAACCTGCCTCGGGGCAAATCGGATAGCAGATTCGGATAATGCCGTAACCGCCCATTTTGAGCAGCACGCCGGCCAGGATCATCGAGATCGGCGTGGGCGCTTCGACGTGGGCATCCGGCAACCAGGTGTGGACCGGCACGCTGGGCACCTTGATCACGAAGCCGATGAACAAGAGCAGGAATGCCCACCAGGCGAGCGACTTCCCCCCCAGCACTTCGCGATCGAAAAGTTTCGTGTGCTGACCCATCCATTGCATGGCCAGGATATTGAACGTGTGTTGTGGTGTTTTGGCCGATTGAATCTGCTCGATCCTCTCCTGACGGAGCGCCACATCGAGTTGCGGGCTAACAACGCCAGTCTCCGTCAGTTGATCGGCAGGCAGATCCCGCAGATCACTGTTGAAGTACAGCATCAGGATGGCGATCAGCATCAACACGCCGCCGAGCAAGGTATACAGGAAAAACTTGATCGCGGCATACTCTTTCCGCGGCCCGCCCCAAATGCCGATCAGGAAGTACATCGGCAGCAGCATCACTTCCCAGAACACGTAGAACAGGAAGAAATCGAGCGCGAGGAACACGCCGAGCATGCCCGTTTCCAGCAGCAGAAACAGCACGCAGTAGGCCTTCTCATGTTTTGTGATCGGCCAACTCGCAGCCATGGCCAACAGACTCACAAAGGTCGTCAGCACCACCAGCGGAAAACTAATGCCGTCCAAGCCCATCAGGTACTGGACGCCGAATGATGGAATCCAATCGTAGGCAAATAGATTTTGCATTTTCGCCTCGCCGGCGCGGAACTGGACTTCGTTGTCGCCGAAGATCATGAGAAGCGACATCACGAACACGACGGCCGTCGTCGCCAGCGAGATCCATTTGATCGTCAGGCCGCGGAGCGGCAGCAGCGCAACGATCAGCGCCACGAAGGCTGGCAGGAAAACCAACGTGCTAAGAAAGCCAACAGCAGTGGAAGGATCAAACATTTGCGGAGACAACTTACAGGATTCAGGAGTTGGGTGATTTAGCACCGGCCGCAAGGCCGGATATCGAGGCAACGTGGTATGACAATTTTTTCAGCTTGTCGGCCGACGCCAGGCAACGA
>JAKEGR010000306.1 GCA_022615465.1 Planctomycetota bacterium
GCGGTGTCCGTGCGGTCGATGCTACGAACCATCGCGATCCGGCCGGTGCGGACCAGTTCGATGATCCCGAACGGCCGCATCATGTCCGCAAACGCTTCCAGCTTTTTCTCCTGGCCGGTAATCTCCACCATCAACTCCTCGGGGGCAACGTCGACGATCCGGGCGCGGAAGATATCCGCCAGTTCGCGGATTTCACTGCGTTGCCCTTTAGCCACTTTAACCTTGGTCAGCATCAGATCCCGCTCGACGTGGTCTTGTGAGCTTACATCGTCGACGCGAACCACGGTGACAATCTTCTCGAGTTGTTTGCGGACCTGCTCGAGCACGCTGTCGTCGCCGACGACCACAAATGTCATCCGCGACAGGTGCGGATTTTCGGTCTCGCCGACCGCCAGGCTGTCGATGTTGTAGCCGCGCGAAGCAAACATACCGGCCACGTGGGCCAGCACCCCGGGCACGTTCTGCACGATCGCCGAAAGGACATGTCGCATGGACGAAAAACTCCGGAACCAGAGGGAAACAATGATGATAGCCCGGCCAGCCATCAGCCGCAACGGGGAGGAACCTGACAAGGACACGTCCCAAATGGTGTAGGTTCCAGGGAACCTTGGCTGCAGGAGATATCCAATCGCTTTTTTCTCGCATCCTTGGCCGCGGTGGGCGAAAGGCGGAGGTTTTCGCGGGCTTTTGCCCGGAGTGGCAGAAGCTCCTATAATGGCGGCATCCCCCCGGCCAGTTGCCTTGGTGTCAAGGGAATGGAACGCCCCTACGGGCCGCGGCTCTTGCCATCCGCCGGCGGTAAGCGTGAGGAAATCTGCTGCCCATGGTTTGGAATTTAGTCAGATGTCGCCTTGACGACAACCCGCCACTCACGGCCTGGGCAACCATCGGTGTGCTGCTGCTACTCTTTGGCAGGGTGCATGCTCTTTCTCAAGAGCAACCCGACGGCAGCGACCAGCGCGAGCCGACCGCGGGTGCAGCTCAACCGGCGGGCGATGCGGCCGCCAAACCGCTTGCCCCAGCCGCCGATGCCATCGGAGTTCCAGAAACCGAGTTGGGCGATGGCCGGCTGCTCCGCATCCGGCTGCCCCTGGTCGGCAATGCCGACACGCACATCAAGACGGCAATCCAGCGCGCGCTGGACCGATTCAAAAACACCCTGCAGCGCGAGGGCCGCCGACCGGTATTGATTCTGGAACTGGTGCCCGCCCGTCGCGATTCTGGCTATGGCGAGGGGACCGACTTCGAGCGGGCTTTGTCGTTAGCCCGCGACCTGACCAAACTGGCTGGGGTGAAAACCGTGGCTTATATTCCACGCACGATTAAGGGGCACGGCGTTCTCATTGCGCTCGCTTGCGAGGAAATCGTGATGGATGCCGACGCCGAGATCGGCGAGGCTGGCACCGACGAAGACACGAGCAAGGCGATCGAGCCAAGCATCGTCAGCGGATATCAGCAGATCGTTGCCGCCCGCAATACCGTGCCGGAGGCAATCGCGCTCGGCATGCTCGATCCGCGTCTGGAAGTGTTAAAGGTCGAAACTGATAAGAGCACTGAGTTTAAGTTGCGCGGCGATCTGGCGGATTTGCAGCGAGACAACACCATCGTTTCCCAGGAAACACTTGTACCAGCCGGCTCACTGGGCAGTTTTTCGGGTCGCGAAGGTCGTGAATACGGCTTTGTGAAACTGCTGGCTAGTAATCGCGATGCGCTGGCCAGGGGCCTGTCCCTGCCCGCGGAAGCGGTGGTCGAGGATCAATCGCTGGTGGGCGATTGGCGGCCAGTGATGCTCTCGCTGGATGGTCCGATTACCGCCCGGAAAGTTCGCCAAGTGGAAACTCTCATTGGTACGGAAATCAGTGAACGCCAGGTCAATTGGATTGGGCTGCGGATTGACTCCAGCGGCGGTGAAATCGCGGACTGCCTGCAATTGGCCAACACCTTGGCTGAACTCGACGCGAATGCAGTGCGCACCGTGGCCTACGTGCCGGTCGAAGCCAGCGGCGGGGCGGCGATCGTGGCCCTGGCCTGCGATCAACTGGTGATGCAGCCGGAATCGCACCTCGGCGGCAAGGACGCGGTGGAGACCGACCGCCAGACACTCGACGCCGCGACCGAGACCATCTGCGAATCGCTTGCCGGAAAGACCGACCATAGCTGGTCGATGCTGGCCGCGATGATCGATCCCGAACTGGAGGTCTTCACCTACCACAACACCAACACTGGCGAGGTCAGTTACTTTTCCGAAAAAGAAGCGGCCGATCAACCGAACCAGGATGAGTGGCGGAAGGGTCCGCGGCTCGGTCCAGAGGGTGAAATGCTGCAACTGGCCAGCAACCGCGCGAAGGAACTCGGCATCGCCACGCAGGTCGTCGACAGTTTCGACGAGCTCAATCAGCTTTACGGCTTCGAAGACGATCCGCGCATCGCCGAGCCGAATTGGGCGCTGGAGTTGATCGAGGCGCTCTCGTCGCCGGCAATTGCCGTGGTGTTGCTAGTCATTGCATTCGTTGGCTTGTATGTCGAACTCCACACGCCTGGAGTTGGAATTGGCGCGTTTGTGTCGGGACTCGCCTTTCTCTTGTTTTTCTGGAGTCATTTCCTGCACGGCACGGCCGGGTGGCTGGAAGTGTTGCTTTTCCTGGGCGGGCTTGCCTTTCTTCTGGTCGAGTTGCTGGTGCTTCCTGGATTTGGCATGTTTGGGCTGGGCGGCAGTTTCATGGTTCTGGCCTCGCTGATCCTGGCAAGCCAGACCTTCATCCTGCCCACGAGCGAGTCGCAACTCGCCGAGCTGCGCGGATCGCTCACGATTGTCGCCGCGGCCGCGGCTTGCATTGTCGTGGCGGCGCTGGCCCTGCGCCGCTACCTGCCGCGGTCGCCGGTGTTTCAATCGCTCCTGTTGAACCCACCGGTCGGCCAAGAACTGGTCCATCGAGACTTCCGCGAGACCGTGGCCGACTATTCGCACCTGGTTGGCCAGCATGGAACCGCCACAACGAATCTGATGCCCGCTGGCAAGGCCGACTTCGACGGCCAACTCGTCGATGTCATTGCCGACGGCCTGCCGATCGATCGCGGCCAGGTGGTGGTGGTCGTCAAAGCGCGCGGCAACCGCGTGCTGGTGCGGGCGGTAGAGGCGTAAGTCCTTTGTCGCCGATCAAAGCGTCGTTGACTCGTCTTCCGTGCCCTTGCTCGGTTCACGCGTTCCTTCTTCTCGCCGCGAGCCAAAACAACACGCCCAGGCTTAGCAGGACCATTGACGCCGGCTTGGGCACAATCTCGAGCGAGGCCAAGTCGGCGTAGTGTCCGTCAAATGCCGGTCAGCGGCCGCCGCTTTCTCAAAGGACTCGTTGCTTGAACCGATGATCTCAATCACTTTGTAAACGTGTTCGGCCATGGCTGGTTGTTACCTCTGCTTTCCAACGGTCACGAATAGCGCGCCCCCACACGATTCCTCATTCAAACCAAGTCACCGTCGCTTCTTTCTGAAACAAAGGCACAGCAGGCGGCGCGTCGAGTGCGGTCGACGCGCCGCGCGCAATGACTACTCAGCGGATTCGCCGAGAGCACGCAAGGATGCCTGTCATCCCCAGGACCAGGAGCAACATCGTCGCCGGCTCGGGAACAAAGTCGCCGGTCAACGTCATCGTGAACAGCGGCACATCGCGAGCCGGAGTATGAGTGGGGCAACCGGCGCAATCGATCTGGACGAAGATGTCGAAGAAGCTGTCCCCGACGCCTGGAATGTTCACATTCGAAAATGTCAACGGCTGGCCGGGACCAATCTCGCCATGCAGATGCATACTCTCAACGCCGCCTTCAACGCTCACGTCGAAGAAGACGTCGAAGAAGCTGTCGGCGGGAAATGAATTCGGTGGCTTGGCAAGCATTGGCGATGCCTTGTCTATCGCCGGCGGGGTCATCTCGACGAACAGATCGAAGAAGCTGTCGGCCGGGTATTCACCCGCGGGCAGTTCCGTGAAGACATCGAAGAACGACGCGATCCCGGCGCCGCCTCCGCCGCC
>JAKEGR010000046.1 GCA_022615465.1 Planctomycetota bacterium
AACGCCTGATCGTCATCCTCTACTACTTCGAGGAGATGACGATGAAGGAGATCGGCCAGACGCTGGACCTTTCCGAAAGCCGCGTCAGCCAGATGCACAGCGCGATTGTCCAGCGACTGCAGAACCAACTCGGCAGACGCCGTCCTGAATTCGGCACATGATGGTTTTCTGGCCGCATGCCGCGGATCACGGCGCATGGAGGATGTTCAAAACCGGTGCAGCGGCATGGAGTCGAGTTGGGTGCAGCCAGCAAACGGGATATTGCGGCTGCCGCCAGGCAGTTGCGCTTGTCAGGCAACGCAGACGATGCAGGGAAGCAGATGACACAACACGGGCAAAGTGAGCGATGGCACTTCCATTTGAGGAAGCTGCAGCGCCATCCGGCTTTTCTGTTTACGAAAGACTCGCTGCGTGTTGCGCGGCAACTCCTTCCCAATGTCTGGCGTCTGGCAACCTGTCGGCAGCGCGAATTGCCATCTGCGATTATCGTCGGCGCTCAAAAGGCGGGTACCACGCAACTCTACGCGAGCCTCATCCGCCATCCCTGCTGTTTTGGCGGAGTTCGCAAGGAAATAGACTATTTTTCAAAGCGCGCCCGTTGGCCGCTGGCCTGGTATCAGTCGCGATTTCCGCTTGCGAGCGGCGTAGCGCAGGTTCACGGGCTGTGCCTGGAGGCATCACCCTCGTATTTGCCGTCGCCCAACGCGCTGCGGCGCATGCGCGAGATACTTCCCAGTGCTCGGATTATCGTCATCCTTCGCGATCCGGTGGCGCGGGCCTTCTCTCACTATCAGCATGACAAATCCCGGCGGCGGGAGTCGCGTCCGTTTGCCGATGTCGTCGCCCGTGCGATTGAAGAACACCAGAACTCGGTTGCTCCCGAGTTCGGCTGGGCGCATCATCCCAACGCCAAGCCTTTGCTGGATTGCGTTGCCCGTGGCTACTACGCTCTACAACTTGAGGCATTGCTTCAAGCCTATCCACGGGAGCAAGTGTTGATCCTCGATAGCGCCGACTTGTTTGCCGACACGAATGCCGTCTGCCAGCAAGTATTCCGTTACTTGGAATTGGACCCCATCGAAGTTCCCACTGAGAAGGTCTATAACCGCGGCTACTACCACGAATCCATCGATCCGGCCACCGCTCAGTGGTTGCGCGAACATTATCGGCCACACGACCAACTGCTGACCGAGCTCGTCGGCAGGCAGTTCCGCTGGATGACGCAGGCGCAACCGACAGCCCTGCCACGTGCCGAGGGCAGCGGGCGCGCGGACGCGGCTTAGGACTACGGAGACGGCGATAGGCTGTTGTTGCCCGCGAATGAAGAATTCTATTCGCCCATTCGCGCTATTCGCGGGCAATTCTTTCTTTCCCGGTCGCCGCCCTCAGCGGCAGACAGCGGTGTGAGACCTCCAGCGAGAGCAGATTCATTGCCGTGACATAGAGCCGGCCGGCGTAGCTATTCCATTTGTCGGGCACCGGCAACTGCGGATCCCAACTGCCGGCAAGCGGGCCTGTCGTCGTCTGTGTTTTGACAAGCAGCGGGAACAGCCGTCCGCTCCATGCCTGCCAAGACTCGCCTCTCAGATGAAACATGGCCTGCGTGGCGTAATACCAGTAGTAGGTATCACGTCCCGGATTGCCGAGCGTGCCGGTTGCCGCAACCTTGCCCGATTCGCCATACTCTGGCAGATTGGCAAGCAGATGATCCGCCGCCATGCGAACGCGAGACGAGTTGCGGTCGCCGTCGAAATGCAGTTCCATGAGCAGTCCGACCGACGTCATCACCGTACTCGGCTGCCGGCCGTGACGGGTTCGCGGATCGGTTGGTGACGCCCAAGGGTTGTATCGGTAGAGTGCGCGATCGCCCCCTTCCTCTCGGCACTGTTCCAGGCATTCGCGGATCCGCTGGTAAGTTTGTGGCGGAAGGATCAGCCCCGCTGATTCGCCACTTCGCAACGCCAGCAGTTGCCAGCCTGTGACCGACAAGTCCGCGTTCGTTCCAGCAACGTATCGCCAACCACCCAGCGCGGGATGCTGAGTGCGGACCAGGAAGTCGATTGCTGCTTGAGCGGGGCGGCGAAGCTCTGCGTCTCCGGTCATCCCATACGCTTCGCACAACGCGAGCGTCGCGATGCCATGGCCGTAGAACCGGGCGACCTGCCCGACTGCCTGGCCGCTTTCAGGAAACAATTCGCCGGACGACGATTGAACTTGCCGCAGGTAGTCCAAACCATGCTGCACACAATGGCGATAACGGCCCTCGAAGTGGTCGTAGCCCGCGCCAAGCATCGCCAGCAATGCGAGTCCGGTTGCAGCCGCATCTGCTTGCACGCTCACTTGCTCGGGGTTCGTGCCGAAGCCCGTTGTCGGACCAAGATACTCAAATTTCCACCGCCCATCGTCTAACTGCACGCGAGCCAAAAATTCGAGTCCCCGTTCGATCGCCGCCTCGGCATCTGTCGCGAGACGATCGTCGCCAGTCTCCGGAAACTCGGCTGAATCCGGCCGGTGATGACGCTCGAAGCGGCGGGCGAAGGCCATGCTCGTCCGGCGCTCGTCGGCAGTTTGTACGGGTGCTAAACTGAGCCGCATCGCAAGCCTCTCGCTCTCGGCCGGCATCGCCAACACCGGTGCTGCGTCCAAGTGCCGTCGGCTCGGCATTCGTTCGACATCCAAGGCACCGTCCGGCAACTGACCGGAAGATGTCTGCTGCGTTGCCGCACTGATCGGAGTTTGCGATCCTCCCCCCGAATGCGGTGCCGATATTCGTAGTCTGATGAGCGGTGTCGTGGTGCGAGCTATTGAGGATGCCGCGGGCATCGGCACTCGGAGAGGCGATTCAGCATCGAGTGGCAAGTGTTCGTTCGGCTGCGGCTCGGCTGCCGGGGATTCGATCGTACCAACATCTAGCGATGGGGCCGACACAATTGCCGCATCCAATTCCAATCCGCGCTGCCATCGAACCTGCGAGGTGCGAGTCGCGCCCTGCGGTCCTCGCACCATGAGTTGCCGTGGCCCGGAGGAAGGCGTCTCTTGTAACTCGCTTGCAAGTTGTTGGCCGAAATGAGGTGCAGACGAAAGGTTCGTCTGACGTGGAAATGCGTTAACGGGCGGAGCCAGTCGGCCGGTCGCCACGGGAAGCTCAAGTCCCTGGCGACTCCCGGCGGCATCTTGAGAATTGAGCACGTGCTCAGTCGCCAGCCGTCCTGCCGGCGATTCTTGAGGCCTAACGAAGTCGTCGGTCATCAGCGGCTCCAGGTGGCACACCAACTGCTCGCGATACAGAATCGCCGCCAACAGGGTGTGGACAATCAGACTCACAGTAACGGCCAGCTTGAGACGTCGTGCGCGTTGCGGGTAAATGGTCCGCGCCGCCCAAATGAGCGCCGCCAGCGTGGCGAGGATTGTCATCAGCCGCACCCAGCCGTTGTGCCAAGGCTGCGTGTTGTCGAAGCCGCCAAGCGCGATGACGATCCCGGCCGCCAGCGCGGCCCACGTACCCAAAGCCAATAGAATGGATCGGGGCGGTCCGCTTGGCGATTTGTCGTCGTCAGAGGAATCGATAGCTCGTAGGGGCAGCGACATGGGCAGGGTAGGGCAGGGCAATCGAACGATGGCTAGGCAACTCTTTTTTTGCGGAACAATGGGGACACGACGGCAACTACTCGGCAGCCAGGCTGTACTGCCGAATATGTGCCTGATTGCAGGCATCCATCACGGCCACGACATGACGCGTCCGCGATTCCTTGTCGGCGCGGATCGTCACTCGCTGCCGACCCGGATTCGCGCGATAAGCCGCTTTCAACACAGTTGTCAACCGCTGCGAATCGAGCCGCTGGCCGTCGACGAAATAATCTCCGTCCGGGGTGACGGTTACAAAGATTTCTCGTGATTTGTTCATGGTCGGTTCGACCGCGATGGCTCTGGGAAGGTCCACCTCCATATCGCGTTCTTCTTGCTCAAATCGCGTGGCGACCAGAAAGAAAATAAGCAACAGGAATACGACGTCGATCATCGGCGTCAGATTAAGCCCACCGCTGGACAGTCCTTTGTTAATCGTTAGCGGCATAGGTCGTCACTTTGAAATCATGCTGTTTGAGGGATCATCCAAAAATTGCAACACGGTTTCGACTATCTGGACGGACGATGGCAGGCAGCAACC
>JAKEGR010000047.1 GCA_022615465.1 Planctomycetota bacterium
ACATCGGCGTAAGCCGTCACGCCCGTCAGATCTACCTGTTCGCCGGGTGGCCCGAAATTGCCCTTGATGTCCCGCCAATCGCCAGTCAAGCGGCGTGGATCCTGTTCGCAAACCGCGGCGATCCGCGCGCCTCGCAGCTTTCGCCAGGTAAGCCAATGGACCCAACCCATGAAACCGATGCCGAGGATACCGACGCGAATCATCGAGGGGCCTCCTCGCTGGAAGTCGTTGATTTGTTTGTGTTGGAGCCGTACTTGTCGTGGAACAAGACGGCAAATGCGACGAGAACGGCAGCGGCCATGCCGGCCGGCAAGAGCCAGAATTCTTTCCACTGCTGCATTGTTTCCGTTAGCAGCGTTGGGTTAACGCCTTCCGGAAGATGGACTGAGAACACTCGGCCCAGCGATTCCGCAAAGGTGAGTGAGACTTGCGGCTTGGCCGCATCCATTGCAGTCGCAAGCTCTTGGTATTTGGTGACCGACGCACCGAAGCGATCGAACGCAAGCATGTAGCCGAAGTACATGCCGATGCCCTGCGTGAAGAACACGAGCAGGCTTTGGGCCTGGCTGCGAATTACGTTGGGGGCCTTCGCATCCGTGTACATGAAGCCCGTGACGAAGAAGAAGTCGTAGCACACGCCGTGCAGCAGGATGGCGAGCAGGATCATCCACACGACCTGGTCGGCGGCACCGAAAGCGAAGAGTACATAGCGCAGCACCCACGCAACCATGCCGACCAGAATCATCCACTTCACGCCGAGGCGGCGGAAGAAGAAGGGGATGAGGATCATAAAGAAGATTTCACTCATTTGGCCGAGCGTCATCGTGGAGGCTGGCGCTTCGAAGCCAACCTGGCCGAGCAGGTTCGAGGTGAGGCCAAAGTAGTAGGCGAGCGGAATGCAGATGAGACCGGAGCAGATCATGAAGACAGCAAAGGGAAAGCTCTTCATCATGCCGAAAGCATCGAGCATGAGGAGCGTACGGACATTGAGCGGCTTGCCCTTAGCCGGGGGCGGGGTGTGGGGCAGCGAGAAACAGTATGCGCCGAGAATAAGGGAGCATATCCCGGCAAGGTAAAAGATGTTGAAGCTGGCTGACCAGCCGAGAAAGCCGACGGTCAGCCCGGCGACGATCCAGCCGATGGTGCCCCACACGCGGATTTGCGGAAATAGGTTTTTGTCGGAAATGTTGGTGAAGGTGATTGTGTTCGACAGGCCGAGCGTTGGCATGTAACACAGCATGTGGGCGGTGAAGAGCCACACGAGCGTGCGGCCGTCTTTGGCAGCGGCGTACTGAGGCGCCAAGCAGAGGATGATGCCTCCGAGCAGGAGCAACACTCCCATCACGCGCTCCGAGGCGAAGAAGCGGTCGGCGATCAGGCCGAGAAACAAGGGGGCAATAATCGCCGCGATTGGGGCGCTGCCGTAGGCACCGCCGCCGAAATCGCCCAGGCCATTATCGGCGAGGCATTTGCCGAGCGTTGCAAACCATGCGCCCCAGGTAAAGAACTGGAGGAACATCATCACCGAGAGACGAGCTTGGGCGGACATGGGGGGGTTTCCGTGATTTAACAACTGAGAGAATGGTAGGGTGATCGTTTGTTCGAGAGGGGGGAGCGGGGGAAACGAGCAGTTCAGGCTTAACTGCTGATTTCCCCCCTCTTTCGCTCTTGTTTTTCGACCACGTCCGCCTCGGCACGGCGGACCTGCTGGCATTGTTTCTTGAGGCGTTCGAGCAGATCGATCGCCCGCCCGATCTCGGCTTTTTGGCGAGCGGGTTCCTGGGGGATTTCGCGTTCGATCGTGAGCGGGCCGCTGTAGCCGATCTGGTCGAGCGTTTGAAGGAATGCTGCAAAATCGACATCCCCTTCGCCGAGCGGCACCTCCTGGCCCCACGTTTCTCCCGGCCGATCCGACCAAATCGCATCCTTGCAGTGAACGCTGTGGACACGCCAGCCGAGTTGAGCCAGTGCTGGGAGCGGCTGGCCCGCGCCGTAGAGGATCATGTTGGCCGGGTCGAAATTGACGAACAAATTGTCTCGCCCGACATCGTCCAGAAACTGGATCAGCACGTCGACTGGTTCCTGCCCGGTTTCCAGATGCAGCGCCTGATGGTTGCGCTCGCAATGGTCGCACACATCGCGCGTGATCGCGATGAGTTGCTGGTAGTCGGGATCGGACGTGTCGTGTGGCACGAAACCGAGATGGACGCCAACCACACCCACATGCAACAGGAGGGCGAAATCGGCAATCGCCTTGAGTTCGCTGGTACGAGCCGCTCGGGTGGCTGGCGGAATCAGGCCGACGGTCCGCTTGACGGTCGGGATATCGGCGTAGCTTTCCCCTTCGAAACCAGCGAACACAACGGTCGTTGTGATGCCAAGGTCGGCCAACCGGGCAAGAAACTCCTTGGCCTGCCCGGGCGTCCGCGAAGCGGCATGGGGCGTGTGGAGATGGATCGTTCGGACGCCAAGTTCGTGGGCTACCTCAAGCCGCACCCCAAGCCCAGCATCGATGCTGGCAAACACGCCAATCGGCCATTTCTTTTCCATCACCAGACCTCGCAATTGAAACGGGCACCACTGGGAGTCGTCGTTGAAACGCGATGCCCATCTTACGAGACGGCTGGTTATCTCTCAATCCCTGGTAGTGGCCGCCGCCAGGCATCTGCCTCTTTGGGGCACGTTGAAACCGAATATCGAGGTCGCAAAAGGGAGGCATACGTCATTGCTAAAAGGATCGGGCAGGCAACGGTTGATGCGTTGGGTCACTTCGAACGCAGGTTACGAAGAAAATAGAAGAAGCCGTCTTCCGCACCACCCAGGTAGTCGGGAACACCGTCGCCGTCCCAATCGACGGCCGTGGGGCTGACATCGTGGCTGGCGATGTCGCGGTTGTCCAACGGCCCCATGTCTTTGAAAAGCCAGTTGCCGTCGCGTGAATCGATCTGCCGCAGCCAGTTCGCGTTCTCCGAATTGACCAACAGGTCGAGTCTGCCATCGCCATCCCAATCGGTCGCGCAGAGCTTGCGACGTCCGCTGCGGCCGGCTGGCTGGGCGTTGAGGTGCAGCGGCTGGGCCTTCTCGTCGAGAAACACTCGTCGCGGCGGCAGCAATTGCAGTTGGCCGTCGATCGTGCAGCGTTCAAATAATGATAAAAAACCTTCCTGGTCGAGCATTGCTAAGTCGAGCCGTCCGTCTCCAGTCCAATCCGCGAGCACTGGCGTTGTTCGCCATTGCGTGACGAGTTCTTTTCCCCGCGGAGTCCACCACGTCCAAGTCGGTTTTGGTGGTGCGCCATGCCAGTCCACTTCAATCGGTTGCGGCGCGGCAAGCCGTGGTGCATTGCTCGTACCGACGTTCCGAAGCCATTCGACGCGGCCCCAGATCGAATTGAAGACGATGTCGAGCAGGCCATCCGCGTTCCAATCGGCCACATTGAGCGTCGTGTAGCCCCACTTCGCCTCGGCCGGTCCTTGGATCGAGCCGTTGGGGCCAGCCATCACTCGAAAGGTCTTACCATCCGCTTTGAGCCGCCGTGGCGCGGCCCATTTGGGCGAAGCCTGCTTCGGGCCACTAAGATTTTCGAACAGCTCGATGTAGCCGGCCGTGTTTCCGGACACAATGTCGATATCGCCATCACCATCCCAATCGCAGCCGACCGGCGTTGCCAGCGCGCCGCACTGCAATTCGTCAGCTTCTTGCTGGAAGTAACGCGGCAGTTCGAACTGGGGGAGCCGATCCACGATGCGGCCGGTGTTTTCGACGAATGCGACTCGGCCGTCCTCGTCGCCAACAATCAGATCGGAGTCACCGTCTTTGTCCCAATCGAACGCGACTGGAATGATCATTTCGAGGTCCATCGTCAGCGGTCGGTTGCCGCACATCAATCGTCGGGCTTTCGAATACATCGGGTGCGTGCGCGAACCGACGTTTTCGAAGTAGCTGAAAGAGTCGAGGAACTCGCCGCACAGGAGATCGAGGTCACCGTCACCATCAAAGTCAGCGAAATTTGGCGACGGGCAGCCGAATGTGTCGATTCGCTGGCCCTCAGCCTCCAGTAGCACCGGTTCCGCGTACTTGGGATTATCCATCGCGCCAGAATTCCGCAGGATATAAATTAGGCCATGGAGCGGTCCATTGGTCCAGCGGCCGGTCGCGTCCCATGCGTCGTCCCAACCATAATCCGCCCAGTCCTCGATCGCGACAACCAAGTCGACTGCGCCATCGCCGTCGAAATCGACGTACCGCCATTGGTTGTGACGAACTTTGAACAGGCCTGCCGTCTTTCCGACTTGCGTCTGGTGAATG
>JAKEGR010000307.1 GCA_022615465.1 Planctomycetota bacterium
CTTTGATGAGTTTACTAGCGTGGTGGATCGGATCGTCGCTAAAGTCTGTTCGGCCACGATTGCCAAGGGGATTCGTAACGGGAATATCCCTTGTCGTTTCGTGGCGGTTACGTGTCATTACGATGCAGCCGAGTGGCTTGAGCCGGACTGGGTGCTCGATATGGCTACGTCGCAACTAGAACGGAGGCGTCTTCGGCGACCAGAAATCCACCTCGAAATATACCGTTGCGAATATGCGACGTGGCAAATGTTTAAGCGCCATCATTATCTGAACGCTTCGCTGCATCGAGGCGCACAATGCTACCTGGCAACCTGGAACGACGTGCCGGTCTGTTTTTGTGCGACGCTGCCAATGGTGGGCTATAAGGGGCGTCGGCGATTCACCCGAATCGTGACGCTGCCCGACTACCAGGGGATCGGAATCGGCATGCGAGTTGTTGAGGCGGTGGCGGATATTTGCATCGCAGAGAACCAGCGAATCAATGTTATAAGCACCCATCCATCGTTGATTCGACATTGCAGCCGGTCGCCGTTGTGGCGGACGGCTTGCGTCAGGAAAGCAGGCGACGGGGACAGAAACCGAAACATCCCTCGGTGCAAGACAGCGAAAGGTCGTGCCCGGGTGTCGTTTGAATACGTCGATGAGCGTTTGACCAATCAGAAATGAGCGATCCCATGACATGCGAATCCAATCTACAAACACTCGCCGACGAGCAGCAGGCCCAAGTGGGCTGCCTGTTGTCGATCGGCTGCGATCTGGAGACGGCGGCGGGAATTGTCGGTTGTTCGCGCGACGATCTCCAGATGGCGCTCACCGCCGACGTGAAGTTTGCCAGGCAGGTCCGCCACGCGGAAGCGACTGCCGAGCGGAAGCACATGCAGAACGTATACAACGCCGCGAAAGACGAGAAGCATTGGCGTGCGTCGGTGTGGTGGCTGGAGCGGCGATCTCCGGAGCGGTTCGCACGGCGGCCCCCGCACACGATGACCCCGAGCCAATTGGAGTCGTTCCTCAACATCCTCATCGAGGTGCTCCGAGACGATGTCCACGACCCGGGCGATCAGCAACGTGTGGTGGCCCGGCTTGGGCAGCTTGCCGGCAATCTAGAGGCAGGGCTGCCCACGCGGGAAAGAAATCAATGGGAACCGGCAATCACCACCGAGTCGCTCGCGGGAACCGGCAACGTCGAGCCAGACGATTCGTTCGGTAGCGAGTGGCTGGAATGATGTCCATGGTCCAAACTAAATCTAACCGTAACGAACAACAAGGTCCGTCCGATCAAGTGAAGCAGCTTGCCTCGAAACTGTGCCAGCGTTACCTCGACGAGGTAATCCACGACCACCGGCAGCGCGACGTGCCGCGACAGACGCTCGCCTGGGGCCGCAGGTATCTGCCCGCGCATTTTTCCCAGCCGCCCTCCGCGATGCACGAATGGCTCGGCGGGCAGCTTGACGCACTCCACGTCGATCGCGGCCGAAAACTGAATCTCATTGGCCCGCGCGGCAGCGCGAAATCCACCGTCGCCACGCTTTGCTACGTGCTCCGCGCCGCGGTCGAAGGCTGGGAACCGTACATCTGGATTGTGTCCGATACTCAGCCACAGGCGCAAATGCACCTCGAGAACGTCAAGAGCGAACTGATGGAGAACCAATTGCTGGCGGCCGACTATCCCCGTTCCGTCGGCCGGGGACCGCGCTGGCGGGCCGCCTTTCTCGAACTCCACAACGGCGTCGTGGTCGAATCGCTGAGCACCGGTCAGAGGATCCGCGGTCGACGGCGACGTGCCGAGCGGCCAACCTTGATCGTCTGCGACGACCTGCAGAACGACAGCCATATCTCGTCGTCGGCGCAACGCGATGTGTCACGACGCTGGTTTCACGGCACGCTGCTGCAAGCGGGAACGGCGGAGACAAATATCGTCAACCTGGCCACCGCGCTGCATCGCGAAGCGCTGGCGATGGAACTGCACACTGCGGCCGGCTGGATTTCAGCACGGTTCCCGGCCATCCAGTCGTGGCCGACCAACCTCGATCGGTGGCACGAGTGGGAAGCGATCTTCTGCGACAACGCCAATCCGCGGGCCAGGCTCGAAGCGCGGGCAATGTACGAGCGGTGCCGAGCGGAAATGGATGCCGGGGCGGTCGTGCTCTGGCCCGAAGTGGAAAGCCTCTACACATTGATGCAGATGCGTGTTGAGAGCGGCCGGGCCGCGTTTGAACGCGAGAAGCAAGGCTCGCCTTTTGATCCCGAATTGTGTGAATGGCCCGAAGAGTATTTCCAGGATTCCATCTGGTTCGACCGCTGGCCGGAGGGACTCGTGATCAAGACGATGGCCCTCGATCCGAGCAAGGGTCAGGACGCCCGCCGCGGCGACTTCTCGGCATATGTGATGCTCGGCATCGACCGGTTGGGCGTGATCTACGTGGAGGCCGACTTGGCGCGGCGGCCGACGCCGCAGATGGTGGCCGACGGGGCGACGCTGTGTCGGCGATTCGCGCCGGTGGCGTTTGGCGTCGAGGCAAACCAGTTTCAAGAATTGCTTTGCGGCGAACTGGCGACGGAGTTCGAGCGGCACGGTTTGCACCTGGTGCCGGCGGCAATTCACAACCAGGTGAACAAGCAGGTGCGGATTCGGCGGATCGGGCCGTATTTGTCCCAGCGCAGATTGCGGTTTCTGCGCGGTTCGACGACGACCCGACTGCTGGTCGATCAATTGCGCGATTTCCCCGCGGGGGCGCACGACGACGGACCCGATGCGCTCGAGATGGCGCTGCGGCTGGCCGAAGACGTGTGGCACGGACGGAACAACGACGACGGATTGGGCAATCGACTGCCGGTGGGATGTTTGGAACGTAATGGACTTTGAAACAGGAGCAATTCTCTATGACCCATAATCCAACAACAAACGGCGCACATCCATCCCTCGAACACCGCCTCCTCGAACTCTTCGACGCGATGTGGGACGACTTCGTCGATCCGCGGGAAGCTCATTGGGACACCGACGGCTGGTGGTTGCCGGTCGGCAGTACCACGGGCGGCTCGGCCCACTTCGGCGAAGGGCCGTTCAACGAGCAAATGCTCCGCGATCTGCGCAATCAATGCCGACACCTGGCCGCGACGAATGAATTCGCGATCAACGGCCATGAGAACCGCATCAGCTATATCGTCGGCCCGGGGCACAGTTATCGCGCGGCCATCTGCAAAGGCCAAAATGCGTCGGAAGACGAGGCCCTGGCGGTGCAGAACTGGCTCGACCGCTTCGCGCGGGAGAACCGCTGGCACGAGCGGCAACAGGAAATCGTCCGCCGCATCGATCGCGACGGCGAGGCCTTTCTGCGGTTCTTCCTCGATCGCCACGGCATGACCCACGTCCGCTTTATCGAACCGGATCAAATCATCACCCCCGCTCAGTTCGCGAACGACCGATCGGCCAGCTTCGGCATCCAGACCGATGCCGACGACGTGGAAACCGTGCTCGGATACTGGGTGGATGGCGAACTGGTCGATGCGGCCGACGTACAGCATCGCCGGGCCAACGTCGACTTCAACGTCAAGCGCGGGCTGCCCCTCTACACGCCGGTGCGGAAGAACCTTCGCCGGGCCGAAAAACTGCTGCGGAACATGAGCATCGTGGCCGAGGTGCAGTCGGCGATCGCGCTGATTCGCAAGCATCGTGGCGCAACCCGCGGCGGGGTCGAGCAATTCGTGGCCGGCGGCGCCGATGCGACTTCGACGAACAGCCTGACGGGCCGGACGCGGCACTTCTCGCAATACGGCCCCGGCACGATTCTCGATGCGCCGGCCGGACTGGAGTATGACTTCCCCACGCGGGGTCTCGACGCGGCGAGCTTTGTCGCCGTGCTGCAGGCCGAGCTGCGGGCAATTGCCGCCCGTCTGGTGATGCCCGAGTTCATGTTCACCTCCGATGCGTCGAATGCGAACTACGCGTCGACCATGGTGTCTGAGGGGCCGGCGCTGAAGATGTTTGAGCGGCTGCAAGCGAGCCTGATTGAGCAGGACCGGGCCGTGATGCGGCGCGTCATCGATCAGGCCGTGGCGGCCGGCCAGTTGCCGGCAAACTGCTGCGAGGTGATCAAGGTGCAAATCATTCCGCCGTCGCTTCAAGTGCGCGACCAGTTGCGGCAGGCGCAGGTGGATCGCATTGCGTATGAGAACGGGGTTCTCTCGCCGCAAACCTGGAGCCAGCACCTGGGATTGGATTACGATCAAGAGCAGAAGAACCTGGCCATCCATGGGCGGGGTAGCCCGTAGGGTGCATGCTCGCGCACGCCTTACCCCCTTGCTTTCAGTGGAAATCGTTCAGGATGCGAGATAATTTCTTCGGTCAAATCGACATCCAATTCCGGCCAGTAATAGTGCCCAGGTGTTGGTTCGGTAACGTTCAGGATTCTTCCCACGGGAGTTTCCTTGAACCACGGAAAATCTTCGTAAGACATGAAGAACTCGTGGTCGCAAGCCAATAGCCACACCCCATGATTTGAAATATGGGTGACTTCAACTGGGGAAGTGCTCGTGCCAAGCTCGCTTGAGATCATCGTAGTGGTCCTCAATGATTTGTTCGACCTCTTTGAGCTGGCCCCGGGACAACCGATAATTGTTTGCCAACTCGATGTGCGGTTCCAGCCAGAACTTCGCCTCGCCGTCTGCACAGTTGACGTGGAGGTGCATCCGCGACTCCTCGCGGGAGAAGAAGAAAAAGCGGTAGCCTTTTTCTCGAAAGACTGTCGGGCTCATAGGACTAACATGATAGCGCGAGGCGCTTGTGGTGGCACCTGGTCTTGTTGATCGAGGGTTTCTTTGTATCACCTGGTGACCACAGAATCGCGGCCCGTATTATAATCGTGTGTTAGTCGGCTGTCACACCTCGTTCTGCACATTACACAGCTTTTCATGTTCGCTCATCGGGCCGTTGGCCAGTTGCGTCAGGCCCATGTGGATCGCATTGCGTATGAGAACGGGATCCTCTCGCCGCAAACCTGGAGCCAGCACCTGGGATTGGATTACGATCAAGAGCAGAAGAACCTGGCCATGCACGAGCGGGGTAGCCCGTAGGGTGCTTGGAGGATGTGAAGGAAGCCGAGCGGGAGTTTGCGGAAGGCAAGGGAACGCCAGTCGACAAACTGCGGCGAGAGTACAAGCGGAATGCATAGCGTCGAGTTGAGCCGGGATGCCAAACGTTTCTTCGAGCGAGCCGACGCAGCGCTCCAGCGGCGATTGGATCGCTGCTTCCCCTTGCTTCCTCGCGGCGTCCTCTGTCAAGTCACCGGCTTGCTCACCAGCGCCACGTCTAGCGTTTGGTCGTCCTTGATTGTGAATCCCCGGTTGCGGAAGGTGGCCAACATGCGGGTGTTCGCCTTCGAGACCTCGGCCACCACTTGCTTCACGCCCCATGTCTTGGCCACTTCAAGGCAGTAGTCGGTCAACAACCCGCCCAGTCCGTGTCCGTGCCACCGGTCCACCACGATCACGGCGTACTCGGCCACCTCGTGGTCGGCGTCGGCCACCAGCCGGCCCACGGCGATCAGCTTCCTCTGCCCTTCCTCCTCGACCTCGGCCACGATGCCCAACTCCCGATCGTAGTCGATGAAGCAGTAGCGGGTGGCCATTTCGTGGGTCGTCTGCTTGAACAGGTAGCTGAAGCGGAACCACAGCGACTGCGTCGAGCAACTCGCCAGCAACTCATGCCACATCGGCTCGTCTTCCGGCTTGATTGGCCGCAGAATCACCGGCGTGCCGTCCTTTAGCTTCCGCTCGGTGACGTACTCCTCGGGATACGGCCGGATCGCCAAGTGCGCGTAGGGGCGGACCGTGCGGACCACCAGGTCTCGGTCGATCACTACCCGAGCGTCCAGCGCGACGACATCCTCCGGCGTGACCAGCAGCGGATTGATGTCCAACTCCTTGATCTCGGGGTAATCGGCCACCAGGTACGAGAACCGCATGATGATCTCGATCAGCCGGTCAATGTTGGCGCCGGGCTTGCCGCGATAGCCGCGTAGCAGGGGCCACGACTTGAGCGATTCCAACATGCGGCGGGTCAACGTTTCGTTCAACGGCGGCAGACCCAACGCCCTGTCCCGAAACACCTCGGCCCCCACTCCGCCCATCCCCACCATGATGACCGAGCCGAAGATCGGATCCTTCTTCGTGCCCATAATCAGCTCGAAGCTGTTCGGGTACGTGACCATCTTCTGCACGGTCACGCCGACGATGTCGGCTTTCGGAAATCCCTCTTTCGCGCGCGTGGTGATCTGTTCGAACGCCGTCCGAACCTGGTCGTCCGAGGCCAGATTGAGCACCACGCCGCCCACATCCGTCTTGTGTGTAATCTGTGGGGAGTGAATTTTCAACACCACCGGATAACCGAGCCGGCGGGCCACCTCGACCGCTTCGTCCGCCGTGCGCGCGCCTTGCGTCTTCGTGACGGGAATGTCGTAGGACTCCAAGAAAGCCTTCGACACGTTCTCCGAAAGGATTTCCCCGCCCTCGGTCAAAATCGTGTCGAACACGCCGCGGAGCCGTTGGCGATCCAGCACGAACTCCAGCGGGACGTCCTTGGGCGTCTCGTGCAGAATTTGCAGATTGCGGGCGTAGGAAACGAGGTGCATGAACGCGCGAACCGCCTTCTCCGGCGTGGTGTACGTGGGGATGCCAGCCGCGTCGAGCAACTGAATGCCTTCGGCCACCGCGCGGCCACCCATCCAGGCTGCCAGCACGGGCTTATGCGCGTGCCCGGCCGCTGCGCCAACCGCGATGGCAGTGGCCGTCGGATCGGTCATCGACTGTGGCGTGAGAATGACCAGCACCGCGTCGACGTTCTCATCCTTCAACACGATCTCGACCGCCTTGGCGAATCGTTCGGGCGGGGCGTCGCCCAGCACGTCGATCGGGTTGCCGTGCGACCAGCAGATGGGCAGAAACTCGTTGAGCTTCTCCGTCGTCTCGTCGCTGATCCTGGCTAGCTTGCCATCGCGGTCGATCAGGGCGTCGGTGGTCATCACGCCCGGCCCACCCGCGTTGGTGATGATCGCCAGTCGGTCGCCCTTGGGTGGTTGCTGCCGTGCCAGCAGTTCGGCGCAGTCGAACATGTCCTCGATCTGGAAGATGCGTTCGATGCCGGCCCGTTGGAACGCCGCTTCGTACACCGCGTCGACGCCCGCCATGGCGCCGGTGTGCGAGGCCGCGGCCTGCGCCGATTCGGTGAAACGCCCCGCCTTGTAGGCCACGATGGGCTTGGTTCGTGCGAACGCCCGCGACGCCGACATGAACTCCCGCGCCTCGCTGATCGACTCGATGTACAGGATAATCGACCGGGTCTCGGTGGCCGAACCGAAGTAGTCGATCAGGTCGCCCATGCTCACGTCGAGCATGTTTCCCACCGATACGAAATACGAGAAACCAATGCCTTGGTCCAATGCCCAGTCGAGCACCGAAGTGCATAGTGCGCCCGACTGCGAGATGAATCCGATATACCCCTTCAGAGGCATTGCCGCGGCAAAACTGGCGTTCAGATTGATTCTCGGCACCGTGATGCCCAGACAGTTTGGGCCGAGGATCCTCATGCCGTCGAACTTCCGCTGCTCCTGGCGGACGAGTTCCTCGAGCTTGCGACCTTCCTCGCCGATCTCACGGAATCCGGCCGAGATGATCACCACGCCGCGTGTTCCCGCCTCGCCGCATTGCCGCACAATGGCGGGTACGGTCGCGGCCGGCGTGCAGATTACCGCCAGGTCCGGACTGTGCGGCAGACTGGGGATGTCCTTGTACGCCTGAATCCCTTGAACGGCCTCTCGCTTCGGGTTGACCGGGTAAACCACCCCGCGAAAACCGGAGCCTACCAGGTTCCGCAACACCGTGTAGCCAACGCTCGTCGGGGTGTCGCTGGCGCCGATCACGGCAATTCGATGCGGATCAAATATCTTATCCAGATTCCGAATGCTCACGTTGTTATTCCTATCAATACAGAAGCCCGGCCGGCGGTCGCGCCGAAGATGGCGACCCATGAGTCACTGTTTCCTGTCAGACACGTCAATTCAAGAAACAATGAGCCGCTAAAGTATAAGTCCGCCTTGGGAAACATGAGCCGTCAGTGTTGGTCGCGAAACCGCTGGCGGTTACGCCATCGGGTGGAATGACAAAGGCCGGCGAGCCTGTGATGCCCCTGAAGAATGGGTTATCTGCGACGATTACACCGATCTTAGGGTTGGCATCGACGAAGTCTAGCACATGCCAGCCGCTTCTGGTAGGTGCCGTTACGACGGCTGAGAAAAATGGCAAAAGCGACTGCCTTGAATGTCAAGTGGTTGCGGGTAGGTTCCTGGGGACGATCCAGGGCTCTTGGTCTTTGAGCCACATCAGCCCAGCTTGATCGGACGACGAACCTCGTCGATAATGATTGCATGAACACAAACGTCATCTCCACGTCGCCTGACGTCATGAGCGGTACGCCGGTGTTTACCGGCACGCGCGTTCCGGTCCAAACGCTGATCGACTGTTTGGAGGCCGCCGAATCAATCGACGATTTTTTGGAAGGCTTTCCCACGGTTTCGCGGGATCAAGTGATCGCGTTCCTCGAAGAAGCCAAGGAGCGCATGATCGTAGCGATTACTTGACGTGAGACTCTTGCTAGATGAGTGCGTGGATCGCCGGCTCGACCGACAGATGCAGATTGTCGGCCATGAAGTGCAAACGGTTTTGCACATGGGCTGGGCGGGGAAACGAAATGGCGAATTGCTGGGTTTGGCCGCCGCACATTTCGACGTCTTTGTCACTGTCGACCGCAAACTGCCGAAGCAACACGACATTACTCGATTCGAACTTGCACTGGTTGTCCTTGTTGCACCGTCGAACCGATTGGTGGACCTACAACCTCTGGTTCCTGGGTTGCTCGCCGCGCTCAGTAGCTTGAAGCCCGGCCAAACCATCGAGGTTTCTTGACGCTGTTCGGCTGGGCGGCTCGCCTTGCGCCAACATGCCTTCGTCGCCAACGCCACCCGCTCGAAGGCCGCGTAGTCGTCGTCCGTGCCGAAAATCCGCGCGCGTGTTCACTCGATTGAGCACATTGAAAAAACCAATTCTCCGGGAGCCACACAGGCTGTTCGCGTCATGCATACGAATCCACCACGGCCGCCCGGTTGCTATCCCCTGGTGGTCTTCCCCACCACCGCGAGCGCGACGCGGTCTTCCAAGTTCGGACGGAAGATGGTGAGCAGCATCAGCGGCAGGTACCAGGCCAGGGCCAGGCCGCCGCTGTGGGCATGCCAGAACTGCATGCCGAGCATCACGGCAGCCGAATAAGCCAGCAGGGTGCCCAAATTCTTCTGTGCCGGCCATAACACCAGACTCGCGCTCAGTCCGATGAACGCGGCCAGAATTGGATAGCGATACACGGGGTTCCAGAATTGCCACGCGCCCGACAGTTCCTCGCCCGCCGGAATCCAGATGCCGAACATCTGTCGCAAATTCACCCAGAACATCATCACGTCGCTCGACGCTACCGCCAGGACGGCAACCATCGCGGCCACGCTCCCCGCCACGCCAATCAGAAACCACGCCACGCCACGCCGCCAATAGAAACTGATCCAGAGCGGCAACAAGAACACCGGATAATAAATCGTGCCGAAGGCCAGGCCAATCATCACGCCGGCCAACAGCGGCCGGCGGTAAAACACGATTGCCCACACGACGAGCGCCCCCGGCAGCGCATGGGCGACGTTGCCGGTCCACATGGCGGTGTACGGCAGCAGCAAGTACAGCGTCGCCGTCGCGATGCCTGTCTTGACATTATCAAAGTGGCGCAGCCCAACCAACGCCATGCCCACGACGATCGCCAACTGCGAGAGGATGGCCACCGCGCGGGCCGTCACCTCCTGCACCAGTCGGCCCGGCGGGGTTGCCTGGGGTGCCCCCTGTTCGTCGGGCGTTTCGGACGCGTCGTCCCCCCCCAACAGCGAGTGCGTCGAAATATGGGGCAACAAGTAAATCAGTGGGAAGCCGGGACCGTGCGTTCGAAGCGTGTTCAACTCCGCATCGCTCGCCACCAGCCCGTGAAGCCGCGCCGCCCGTTGGGCGTCCGTGAGATCCGCCTGTTCCGGCGTGCCGGTGATGACATTGGCCATCAGAAACACAAACAGCGAAAGGCCCAGGAAGGCGAGTCCACCCACGGTGAGATTCGGTTCGAGCAACGGGCGGCGGACCATGACCGCGTCGAGCAACAGCCGCACCATGAACAGCCCACTCACCACGAACAACCATATGTAGCCGGCGTGTTCCAACAACCTGGCGGCCGGATCGCCAGCGGCGTGATCGCAACCACACTTCACGAGCAGCAGGGCGGGGGCCAACGTGATCAGTCCCATCAGATCGAGATTGCGGACGCTCCACATGCGGCTGAACTTGAAGTACAGCGCAATCATCAGGAGCGAGGCGAGATAGGCCCAGCTCGTGGGATCCACTTGGACGTATTGAAAGAGGATTTCGTTCATGTCACGCGTAGGAACAGGCTAGGGGCCGTCCGCCGAACGATTCGGTCGGCTGCCGTCTGGCCTCGCGCCGATCGCCGAGCGCCGACCGCTCTCCTCCGCGATGCGATCGCCAGCCTCATCGGCCCACGGACTGGCCGGTGCCAAACTCAAGAACCGCTGCCAATGAAATACCGCCTCGTCCGCCTGGTTTGTGCGGTCCAGCAGCCGTGCCAGGTGATAATGGGCATCGGCATACTCTCGATGATACTCTAGCGCCCCGCGAAAAGCAGCTTCGGCCAACTCAAATTCTCCCGCCTCGACCAAGAGGCAGCCGAGATTCGAGCGGGCTTCGACAAAATCTTCGTCCAACTCAATGGCCACGTAATACCGCTCCCTGGCCCCCGCCAAATCGCCCCGCGAGTACAACAGTTCGGCCAGGGCAAAATGGTCGTCCGCCCGGTATTCCCCGGAGAACAGCAGGGATCGGTAGACTTCAATCGCCTGATCTGGCCGACCGGCTTCCTCCAATTCGGCCGCCAGCGACCGCAGTTCATCGGCAGCCCCGCCCGACCGGTCGTCGCGTTGGCCGCGCGGCAAGCCCCCGCCGCACAACTCGGCCAATGTAAAGGGAATGGTCACGGGCCGGCTTTCGCCCGAGTCCGCGGACGGAGCAGCTCGCGGCGGGGATTCGAAGTCGATCAACAATTGCCCGCTGGGCTCCGTGAGGCCCTCGCCCCGCTGGACGTAAAGGCAGCTTCCTTCCACCACAACTGCCGGATCAGCCAGCGGCCGCGGCACGGCGGGAAGCAGCCTCGCCAGTTCGTCGAGTTTGCGGTTGATGACCGACAACGTGCAACCAGCGGCCAACAACTGGGCCAGCTTCCGCGCGACGCTCACTTCTTCAAAATCAAAGTAGGCCAGCCGGCGCACCTCCCGCGTTGCCCGCAGCGCGCCGCGACGCTGCCAATGTCGAATCGCGGTGATCGGCACGCGGAGCAGATCGGCGAGCATGGCCGGTGTGTAGAGGCAGGCCACGCCCGCCTCGGCGTCCACCAACCCCAGCCGCGACCACAACTCGGACTCACGGATTATTTCCAGTTCGCCGCGATCCACGGCAGCACGCGCTGCGTCGTCGAACCAGGCACGATCGCCACGCGCCCGCCGCCAGTCTCCCACATCGTCGGCCACGACCACGATGTCGGCGCAGGCCGGCAGTTCCACCACCTGTCCGCCCGCATCGCGGATCAGTTTCTCCGCCTCGCGCCGCGACATGCTGGCCAATTTGCCCACCGCGGCCACGCGCTTTCCTGGCAACAGCCCATCGCTTTGTGTTGGGGAGAAAGAACTCACGGCTGATCGTCAGCCTTGTGGGATCGTTTACAAGAAACTGGGATGGCTGGAACCGAAACGGCACCCTCCGAAAACCATCCGGGCCGTCCTGAGACGCTTTTCGGATAGACCCTCAGTCTCGCCGCGCTGCCGCCCCGTGTCAACGAGGCGAAGTCTTGCGTCGTGATTCTTCCGCGGATCGGTCCTCGGATACGCGGTCGGAATGGCCCCTTGCCTGAACGCAAACTCTGCCTGATCCTCCAGGTGCTGCCACGCGAGGTTCCCTGGATGCAACCTATTCTCGCTGCCTTGTGGCGTCGGCTTCTTGGAGACGCCGGTTTGCTTTCGTCAGTTCTTCGAGCAAGTAACTACGCTTGTTCGTGGGGGTGACGTTGATCGAATTATCCTGAGCTGCGAGGTCGTAGACCCACAGGGCAGCCAGCGGGACGCCCGTGGACTCCACGGCGGAAATCATTTCCAGGCATTCGCTTCGGGCTTTTTCCGCCCCGCCGTCCTGTTCCGAGTCCATTGCGCCGAACTCGCCGACGAAAATCGCCTGGCCATTCTTGGCCGCCGCCGCAAGGCACACGGTGATCGTTTCGGCATACGTCGCGTCGTTGCGTCCGAAGCGATCCTTGTCCATGGGATAGATATGCACGGAGACGAGGTCGGCAGTCGCCGGATTGACTTCGATCAGGTTTGCGGCAAGCTGTTCGGGATTGTCGTGCGTCCAACTTCTTTCGTTGTGCAGGTGGAGGGCCGCCGGCCGGGGCAGGCTGTGGCCCGGGCTGATTGGCCGCTTGGTGTCGACCTTGCGGACTTCTTGGGCGAATTCCCGGAAGGCCGCGACCACCATTTCCTGAGTCAGATCATCTTCGGCGGTGCGCTCTTTGCGCGTACCGAGGTCGAGGTGAACCCACGGCCGGAGGTCCGCCGCGTTCGACAGGTCGCACTCGAGGCTGAACTCGTTGCCGAACTCCCACGCCCAGATCGCAGGCGAATTCACATAGCGCGTCACCACGTCCCGGACGTATTGCCGCATGAACGCGATGGTCTTGCTGTCTGGATTGCCCCATTGATTGCGAGGTTCGTCCACGAGGTCCGGTATGCCCGCCGTCCACCAAAAGAGGCTCGGAATGAGTCCGATCCCCTTCTCCTCGGCAGCCTTGACAAAAGCGTCCATGATTGCAAAGTAGGCCGCCTTGTCGTCTTGATACATCTTCCAGTTCTTGGCCGAGAACCCGCCACCCATGAACCGAATAAACGGAATCCCACGCTTGGACAACTCGTCGAATCCCTCGCGGTAACTCGTATCATTCGGATTCTCCACCGTCCGATAAAACGCATTGAAGTAGTTGATCCCGATGGCCCGGTAAGGCTTTCCGCCCTTGAGAATCGTCCCGTTGGGCCCCACGGTGATTGGCGGGTCAATGGGCGGCTCGGCAACGCACGGGCCGCGTAGAAAGAGCATGGCTAGCAGCGGAAGGAGGAACACGCCCCGGCCGCTCGAAACCTGATGTCTGCCGTCTTCCTCGCGCTTCATCATCTGGTTCACCTCCGCGATCAACCTGCATGACATCCGCGCGCCGCGCGGATGTTGTGTACCGGTACTATACGATCCCGGAGGGGTCAAAGCTATTGGCCGGTGGTTGAGCGCAGCGATACCACCGGTTAC
>JAKEGR010000308.1 GCA_022615465.1 Planctomycetota bacterium
GACGCGTGGCGGCCAGCGGCAACCGCGCAAGCGACGCGTTTGTGAAGGCGTTCACTCAGGCCTACCCGAAGCTGGCCGAACGAGCGCCTGTGTATGCACAACTTCGCAACTGCATCGACCTGGCCGTGGCTGCCGCTTTCATCCAGCATCAAGACTACTACAGCCTCGTGGCTTGGAAGCCGGAATCGTTCGCCAGCGAAAAGGCGTATCCGGTCGAGACACTCAACCCGCCCGAACAAGTCGAGACGGCGGTGAACAGCATCTGGAAGGGACATACGCTGCTGACTCCGGTGGGGGGCGGCGTGCAGATGCGGCCGACCGAAGCGGTCAGCCCGACCAACCTGCTCGACGACGAAAAGGGCGCGGTGCAAGAAGCCCGGGCGGCGATTGATCTCTCGAAGCTTGGGCCGGATCAATGGTGGTGGGACTGAGCAGCCGACCGCGCCGAATGCTCACTCTCGATCGACGACCACAATTCGCAGGTCGCAGACATTGGTGTGCGTCGGGCCGGTGAGGAACAGTCCGCCGGCGGACTCAAAGAAATGGTAGGCGTCGTCCCGCGAAAGGTAGTCACGCGGATCGAGTTGCCGCCCTCGAGCCGCACGAACAACATCGGCCGTCACAAACGCACCAGCCGCATTGGTCGGGCCATCTTCGCCGTCGGTGCCGCCCGATAACAGGGCGATGCCCGTGCAGTCGCCAAGTTCCATGAACGCGGAGAGGGCGAGTTGCTGATTGCGCCCGCCTTTTCCGCGGCGAGATTCTTCAATAAGCGCAACGGTCGGCTCGCCGCCGCTGACCAGGCAGTCCGGCCCCGACTCACGGTGCATGCGAATCGCTAGCTCGGCCAGGTGGCGGCCCGTGTCTTCCGCCAAGCCCTCCGGGCCATTGGCCGAAATCATGGCGGGAGAGTAACCAAGTCGTACGGCTTCGATGCCAGCGGCGTCGACAGCCGTGGCGTTATTGCCAATAACCAGGTTCGTAACGACGCACTCTTGCAAACCCGTCCGGCGGTCGCTGGCAACCGGTCCCGGCCCCTCCTCGTGCTGCCGTAGCTGTTTCTTCCGCAGGTAGCGAACAACCGACGCCATGGCTGGCGCGTTCAACAGTCGAAACTGCTCCAATACCGTTAGCGCCTCCGTGGTCGCCGGCTCAGTAACAACAGTCGGACCTGAAGCAATCATGTGGAGCGGGTCGCCAAGCACGTCGGAGAGGATCAGCGAGACCAGGCGGCCAGCACGGCAAGCCCGAGCCAGGCCGCCGCCTTTGATCAAGCTCAACTCGCGGCGGATCGTGTTGAGTTGTTCGATATTGGCTCCCGCCGCGGCTAACAGCCGTGTCACGGCGACCTTGTCATGGAGCGATATTCCGGCAATCGGCGAGGGCATCAAGGCCGATCCGCCGCCGGCGAGCACACACAAGCAAAGGTCGTTTGGCTGGAGCGATGCAACTAATTCCAGGATGCGTTGCGTGCCCGCGACCCCCTCGGGCCGCGGTTCGTTGACACCGGCGGGTCGGCCCGCATGAAGCCGCACCCGAACCGTCGGCGTAACGCAGTCGGCCGGCACATTGACCCAGCCGGTGACTTGTTTTTCGGCGAGCAAACGCGGCCCGAGTGCCGTTTCGAGGGCGGCCGCCATCGCCCCTGCCGCCTTGCCCGCGCCAACGATTGCGATACGCTCGATGCTCCGCATATCCATCGTTTCATCGCCAACGTGTAATCGGTTGCCGTCAACGACAACATGCTCGCGGATCAATCGTTCAGGCGCGACAGCCGCGACGCCCGCGCGCCAAATACGCTCGGCATCGGCTCGAAGATCAGCGGGGCAACCGACCATGCGAAGACCAGCGTGAAAAGAACCGGTTGGGAGGGACTAGGAAACATAAGTTCCAGTGCCCATTATCGCATCCGTGGGTCGGTGTGCAATCGCGGCGGCGGCGCAGCGCTGGTTTTTTCTATGCCGGATGGCCGTTCGACTGCTGGCAGGCGGCGGGTGATAGGCTGGCCGAGGGTCCGAACCATCACGCTGTCGATCTGGGCGGAACCAAGGCCAGACAGGACGAACGTCAGCCGGAGTTCCGTCGATTTTGGAACGGCGCGAATCATCCGGAACGGCTGCCAGGCAGGAGTCTCGATCGCGCTGAGCGACAATTCGGCGCCGCCAAGTGAATCGACGATTTCCAATCCGCTTGCGTTTCCGCGAAGCGGCTTGGGCACGCGGACCCAGCCCGTGATTTCGATGAGTTGCCCCGGTTCGACTGGCATTGCCGGCGAGGTGATCCACAGGGGCGCGGCGGGTACGATCGCAGGATCCGCTTCGGGCAATTCGGGGGTGATCGCTGACGTGTCAGGAAGCGATTCCGCGGCGTTCTGGTGTGCGGAAAAAGGATCGTTCAGCGTCCCTCCCGCGACGATGGCGGGATTAGCAGGCGCGCGATTCGCCGAGTCAGAAATTCTCCGATCAGCAGCAACGAGTTGCAGGCAGTATCGACCATGTTGTGTTGAGATGGCTGAAAGCTCCGCTCGAGATCTTACGCCCGGCGTGGGATGATTCACATGCTGCCAGCCGACCTGGACCATTTCGTCCAGATCCTCGAAATCGCCGCCGTGGAGCAAATTGTCATCGCCGCGGAGCATTTCCAGCGACCGCATGAACCTGGCATGTTCGGCCAGCGTGTCATAGCAAACGGCCAGTGGGTAACTGGCGAATTGTCCGGGAAGAGACACGGCCCGACGCTGCTCGGCGGCGGCGTGGCGTAGGATTCGCCTTGCCGTGCCGGCAAATTGATACGCATGATCGAGACGATTGCCCGCCAAGGACCGGTCAGCCTGTTGTGCCAGATTGCCCGCGGAAGCCAGCTCACGCTCGGTCCCGTTGGCCGTGATGCCGAGTTGAACGAGTTCTCGGCTGGTCGCGGACACCGCCGCGATGTGCATCGCCACCATCTCACGCAGCAATCGCACCGTACGTGGCGCGGTACGAGCCACTTGTTGGCGAAGTGATTGGATGACCTGGGGGTCTTCCGTCAAGAGCACGTAGCCGTCATCGCCGGGTTCGAGCACGATGTTCGTACCACCGGCGACGCGTTTCGCCTCCAACCGCCGGAACTCGGCTGGAGAAAGCAGAAAAACTTGATGGGAATCCGGGATTCCTGGAACGACGAACACGCGACGTTCATTGACGGATTGGGCCGCTGCGGTCGCGGACCAGTCGCCGGAGTGTGGCAGCGATTCAGGCGAGAGTGGCACGAGCAGGCGAGCGTGATCGACATGCATCACCACGGCGGATGTCGCCCGCTGGCTCGGACTGACCGGTGACGAGGCAACGTGCCCGACGGCCTTGCCCCCTACCAGCCAGGGTTCCAACAGCAGAAGCTGGTTATTGACAAGCTCCAGCAGGGCCGCGCGCCGGCGCGTGGCGCCGTCCGACTCGCTGAGCGAGGAATCCGACTCAAAAACAAAGCCTCGACAGCCCCGAGTGGCAGCAATCTGCACCAACGAATCAACACGCTGCTCGTCGGCTATAGGTTGCAGTCGTGGCTCGCCAAGGAGTGCCGCTGCCTGCGCGCTGGCGGTCTTGCCGAGTTGCGTGGGAATGGCCGCCCAGAAAGGAGTGCCAGGCTGAGCAAGTCGCCTTCGTTCCGCGAGCCATTCGTCGAATTCGATTCCGGACATCCGTAAACAGAGTGGCTGATCGGCCAGCAGCGCGTCGGCGGTCTTGCTGATCGCGTTCCACTCTGCCTGGGGCGCGATAAGAACGGGACGGCTATTCGCCGCATCGTACTCGCGCACTAGCTCCGCCCACCGTTGAAAGTATTTGGGATCGCTCTGGCCTGCCTCATCGGCAAGATGCCAGGCGAGGACTCGCTCGGTATTGGCGGGAAGGCCGCTTTGCATCAGTGAGTCTGGCCGCGGTGCGGCACAAATGAACCATAGCCCATTCCGCGTTGCTTCCACGGATTGTTCGCTGGTGGGTAGACTCGCGAGTTGGATGGCATTGAACCCACGTTCGGCCAGGAACTTGAACGGCTCGCCGTTCCATGGAATCGCACGTGGCAAGAACGCCTTGCCTTCGACAGCAATTGCCTCCCCCTGAACGCGCAGCGGCGGGGATGGCTCGCTGCTCTCTGGTGAGACACCTTCCGAACGCCGCGGAGACGATTCTTTTTGGTGCTGATTCGGACGGCTGGTTGTGGTGATTGCCTGGGATGTCGACAACTTGCTGGCTGGCACGGCAACGATGCCATCGATTTCCAGATCGTCTGTCACGACTTCGACGCCCTGCCCGTCACCCGGGATCACGAGCACCGCGGCATCCAGGAATGCCTCGCGCGCATCAACGGTCGCGCCAGGCACGGACCGCATCACGCGCACTTCGCTGGCTAGTAGTTTGGGAATGTCGCTTAACGCGAGCTGCTGCCAATGTTCCGGCCGATTGTAGCTTGCACCCCGCACAATGGCCGTGGCTGCCGTCCGTGACTTTGGATCGATTGAACGCGGCAGTACGACACGCCCGGCCAACTGGATGCCCGGCCGGTTTGATCTCACCCATATGCGGACGACAAGTTCGTCGAGCACCGGCATGCGGGCCGTGGAACATGC
>JAKEGR010000309.1 GCA_022615465.1 Planctomycetota bacterium
GAGGCCCATGGCCGGAGCCACCTCGCCGGCCCGGCGCAGCACGCCGGCGGACCGGACATGCCGATCACGGGTCGCGTGGCTTTCGCGAACCAGCAACTGCTCGATCTCGTCGGCCGGTATGCCATCCGCCACGAGGGCCATGGCCTGGGTCAGAAAACGCCCCGCATGGGCGGTTTTCAAAGCGCTTTCCAAAGTGAGCGCCCCTTCGCGCCGGGCCCGGTCCGCCACATAGAGCATGCGCATCGCCGCTTCGACGGGCGTCTCCGAATGGTAGACGACGGCACGCAACATCACGCCCTGCGCGCGCACGACTTCCTCCCACGAGAACGAGATCGCGGTGACCAGGAAGGTGCCGATAAAGACGATCAACAAAGCCGGCACGTCGACAAAGGACTGGGGCGAGCCACCGAGAACCATGGCCGCACCAATGATGGCGAACGCGCCCAACGTCCCAAGCAGCGTTGCAACGTCGAGGCTGGTCGAATGGCTGACCGGCGCCACGCCCCTGCCTTGGGGGCTACCTTTCTCGACCGAGGTTACAGTTGCCATGACATCTACTTTCGCCAGCCGCCGGGACCTACGACCGATCCATCTTGATGATTTCGGTCATGGTCACGCCGAGGCGATCCTCCACGACGACAACCTCGCCGCGGGCCACGAGACGATCGTTCACGTAGATATCGATCGCCTCGCCGACTTTTCGGTCCAACTCGACCACGGCGCCGCGGCCCAACTTCAGCAGTTGGCTGACCTGCATGGTCGACCGGCCGAGCACGGCGGATACCTGCACGGGGATATCGTAAACCGCTTCCAACTCCTTGGCGTTAGTCGGCACGCGCCCGGTATCGCCCCGTCCGGCGCCCTCTTGTTCCTCTGACCCGTCTTGCTCCAGGTCCTGCAAGTCCAGGTTTTCTTTTTCGGCCATTACAGTCCTCCTATTGGGATACGGCCCTGGGCCGGTCCAATTCCTGTGCGTCCTCGACGCCCGTGGTGTCGTTTGGTGCGGTGACGCCGGTCGCCGCTAACGATTTGCTTGAGCGAGGTATGCCCATGACGCGCTCGACAATGGCGTCAATCTGCTGCCAAAGCGTGTTGCTATCGCGCTCGGCGCCGCCATCTGCCCACTCGACGCGAACGTCGCCGGCTTGCAAATCGTCTTGGGCAATCAAGACGATCTTGCCTTCGAACCCGGCCTTCGCGGCCAGTTCGGAGACTCGCTCATTGACCGCATCGAGCAGAGAATCGGCAACGCGGACGACGACCCGCGGCTCGTCGCGAAGACGGGTCATGCTTTCGCCGACCACCGCCTCGATCTCGGCCATTCCATGGTCCTGGGCCAAGCGCGGGAAAAGCTTGCGCACGATGGTCAGTGCCGTCTCGATGGCCTCGCGGCTCCGGCGTTCAACATCCTCGGCGTGTGCCCGGCTTAACTCGGCAACTTGTTGGGTCATGCTGGTCAGAGCTTGTGCCACTTGTCGTTCCAATGAGTCCTCGGCGGCCTTTTGGCCGGCCTGTCTGCCTGCTGCCAAACCGTCTTCCCGCGCTTGGTTCAATTCTTCCTCGGTGTACGTCTTTGCAACCGGCTTCGTTTCGACGCGTTTCGCCGCTTCGGGAGTCGCGGCGCTCTCGAAGGTTCTGTCGAAGAGGAATTTGCGTGGTGCATTCATGTTAAAACCGGGATCGTCCTAGTAGACGAGCTCGTCGTCCCCCTTGCTGTCGGCAATGACGATCTCGCCGTTGGCGGCAAGATCCTTGGCCAGGGTGACCACGTACATCTGGGCCTCGTCCACATCGCGCAGCCGGACAGGGCCCATGGATTGCATATCCTCGCGCATGATCTTTGCCGCGCGTTCCGACATGTTCGAGAAGAACAGGTCGCGCAGTTCCTCTGAGGCGCCCTTGAGGGCAATGGATATCTTGTCTTTGTCGACGCTGCGCAGCACCGTTTGAACGCCTCCCGGATCCAGCTTGCCGAGATCCTCGAAGGTGAACATCAGGGCCTTGATGCGCTCCGAGGAATCCCGATTGCGTTCTTCCAACGCGGTGAGGAAACGATTTTCTACGTTCCGGTCGAGGAAATTGAAGATATCCGCCATCATTTCATGCGCGTCACGCCGGTTCGTGCGCGCCAAATTCGACATGAATTCGTTACGTAATGTGCGCTCGACGTCGTCCAGAACCTCCTTTTGCACCGACTCCATACGCAACATGCGCATGATGACTTCCATGGCGAATGGTTCGGGAAGCAATGCCAAGACTTTGGCGGCGTGTTCCGGCTTGATCTTGGACAAGACCACGGCAACGGTCTGCGGATATTCGTTTTTCAGATAATTGGCGAGCACCGTCTCGTTGACGTTGGTCAACTTTTCCCACATGGTCCGGCCGGCAGGACCACGAATTTCTTCCATGATGGTGCCGACGCGTTCTTCGCCGAGAACCTTCGCCAAAAGGCGCTCGGTGTTTTCGAAGTTGCCGACGAGGGAGCCGGTGCTCGATATCTGGTCGGCGAATTCGACCAGCAACCGCTCGACCATTTGGGCACTGACCGTGCCCAGATTAGCCATCGACTGGGAAAGCTCCTTGATCTCCTCGTCATCCATCAACGAGAACAGACGGGTGGCGTTTTCCTCGCCCACCGACATCATCAACAACGCGGCCTTTTCCGGTCCGGTCATCGTGCGATAGTCTTCACGCAGGCGCATGACCTGTATCCTTAGCTTTCCTGGTAGAGCCAGTTACGGATGATCGTGACGGCTTCATCCGGATGTTTGTCGACGATTTCGCCGATCTTGCGAACAGAAGAAGCGCGAACGCGGCCTTCGACCTTGTTGAGGTCGATCATTTGATCTATTTCTTCGGCGGCAACTTCGGAATCGCTTTGTATGCGCGGCACATCGCCGCTTGGGTCAGGACCGGAAAGTGCGGCCCGGGCGCCGGCGCTCGAGCGATCCGTGAGCCGGCCAACGCCCGAACCGGCTCCTTCAGCTCCGCCTTCGACCATGCGGCCGACCAACGGCCGTACAACGAGAAGAAGAACCAATACCGCGACGACGCCGAGTACCAGGACTTCGGCTACGCGCATGAGTTGCGACTCGGTGAAACCAAAGAAAGACCCATCGTCACCCGCATCCAAGAGCAGGTCCGATTCGGCAAATTGGAGATTGACGATCTCGAGTGTATCGCCGCGTGCCTCGTCGTATCCGACGGCCGAGCGGATCAGAGCCGAAATTTTTTGCATCTCCTCGTCGGCACGGGGTTCGTAGGTTACGGTGCCGTCGGCGGCCGTGGTCGCGATGCCATTGACGAGAACGGCGACCGACAGACGCTTGACCGCGCCGCTTTCGCGCACATGCGTCTTGACGGTTTTGGAGATTTCGTAATTGACGGTCTCCTCGTTGCGAAGCGCATTGCTTTGCGTGCCGCTTCCGTCCCCCCCGCCAAGGGCCGCATCCGGCAAGTTGCCGCCGACGGAAACCGGCGGCAATCCTTGGCCGTCGGTACTGTCGGACTGCTCCTCGACCGATTGCGTCGAGCGCACGACCTGGCCATCCGGATCGAATATCTCCGCGTTCTCGGTGACGCGATCGAAATCCATGTCGGCGGAAACCTGGACGCGCACGTTGCCGCGGCCGACCGAGCGCTCCAGCAGTTCCTCGACGGTGCGAATCATGCGCGTCTCATAGGCGACACGCATTTCCTCGGCGGTGGTCGATGTGCCCTGCAGATCTCCATCCTCGGCGTTGCGGGCCAACAGATTGCCGTTGCTATCGATGATTGAAACCATGGTCGATTTCAGCCCGGGCACGGCCGATGAAACCAAATGCTGAATCGCCTGCACCTGCTGCTTCTCCAGCCGCTGACCGCCTTGCATCGCAATAACGATGGAGGCCGTCGGCTCTTGCCGGTCGCGGCTGAACAATTCGCGTTTTGGTAGAACCAGGTGAACGCGCGCCTGCTTGATGTTATTGATGGCGCGAATCGTGCGTGCCAGTTCCCCTTCCAGGGCCCGGACGTGGTTGATGTTTTGCACGAAACTGGTGGTGCCCAGGCCTTCGGACCGGTCGAAAATCTCGTAGCCGATCGAGCCGCCCGCCGGAAGACCATCCCCGGCCATGGCGATGCGCATGCGCCCCACCTCATTGCCGGGCACAAAGATCTGGCTGCCGTCGGCGCCAACCCGGAAGGGGATGTTCTGCTGCTCGAGCCGGCTGACGATCTGGCTGCTGTCCTGGGGGTCCAGATCCGCATACAGCAGGGCCATGTCCGGAACCGCCAGACGGCTGGTCAGATAAATGAAGAACGCGA
>JAKEGR010000310.1 GCA_022615465.1 Planctomycetota bacterium
AACATCGCCTACGTCGTGGAAGTTGAATTTGAAGGCACCGAAGTCGACTTCAAAGACGTTTTCGCCGAGATGCACTCGTTACCGGTGGTTGGGAACTTTCGGGCCGGTCATTTCAAGGAACCGATCGGCCTGGAGGAGTTGACCAGCAGTCGCTTCGACACGTTCATGGAGCAGTCCTACGCCACCGCCGCCTTCACGCCCGCCCGCAACTATGGCGTGATGCTCTTCGACGCCCTGGACGCCTCGGACGACGCCACATGGTTCCTCGGCGCGTTTCGCCACAACTCCGACGATTCGCCCACTGCCATTGCCACCCAACGCGACGACCGCAACGATTGGTCGTTGGCCAGCCGACTGGCCTGGCTGCCGTACTACGATGAACCCTCCAAAGGACGCTACCTGGTCCACACCGGGATCAGCTACCGCTATGGGAATGGCAACGACGACCCACTCAGCCCGGCCCGCTTCGATCGTGGGGCTTACATCGGTAATCAGCCGCCGATCGGCGTAGGGGTCAATCCAGAGAGCGATAACTGGAACCAGGTGGGAGCGGAGTTCGCGGTCGTGTGGGGCGCGTTGAGCTTCCAAACCGAGTATTTCCACGCCTTCGTGACTAGCGGAGAAGAATACGACGGCGCGTATGTCCAATTCTCTTACTTTCTCACCAGCGAACATCGCGGTTACGACAAACCGACGAAATCCTTCTATCGCGTCCATCCGTTCGAGCCGGCTTTTTGGATCGATGCCCACCGCGGCTGCTGCTACGGCCGCGGTGCCTGGGAGCTGACGACCGGCTGCTCGTATGCCGACTTGGAAGACGGCGAGGATCTCGACACGGGCCGCCTGGAACGGGCCTTCGTCGATGGTGCAATCTTTGGGGTCAACTGGTACTTGAACCCCTATTCCCGTGTGATGTTCAACTACAACCGCGAAATAACCGATTTCGTCGATGCCGGCACCCCCGACTCCAACGCAAATATCTTCGGCGTCCGCTGGCAGATCGATTGGTGAGCTTGGCCGGTGCCGAGTGCCACTGCTGGCTTGTCCGGCAATGCAAGAACGCGCCGGGGTCTGGTCCATTTTTCGGCCAACAGACTACGACTTTGACCTGCCGGCGTCGACCGAAAACTTGGACCTGACCCCCCTGGTCCCCGTTCTCAAATGCCGTCCACATCCAGCCGAAATTCGCTCACATAGATGTCGTCGATTGCCAGTTCGGGCATCATCCGACGCAGTCGAAACAAGATCCGTCGCCGGAATGCGTGTAGCTCCGGATCATCGAAGTCGGCAAGTGGTACCCGCCGGGTCGCGACGATCACCTGATCGCGGATCTTGTTCCGGCGGTGGACAAACAGTTCGCGAAATTTCGGCAGCGCCTCTTCCTTCACCGCCGCGAAAGCCAGAAAAGTGATCGAGCTCTTGCGGGCTTCCGTGGGGTAATAGACACGAACCCGAAAGTCGCCCAGCTTCACGCCATGGACGCCCGCTTCCGAAGCTGGCCCGATGTCCATCTCCGCGGAGACTACCGCGGGATCCATCGCGCCTCCGCCGCCGCTCGCATGGCTCAAGCGACTGCCGGCGACAACCGAACCAATTGCCACGAGTAAGGTCACGCACCCCGGGTGTGATTTCAAGTTGCTTCGAAATGCATTCATGACCGCTCCGCTGCCCTACAGTTCCTGACTCATCACCTCGGTAATCAGCACCTGCTTGACTTCCACTTCGCCAAGCTGAGCCTGCACCAGATCGGCCAGGTGAGACTTCAACGCTCCCAGTTCCGGATCCTGCAATTCAGCGACCGAAGCCTTTCGGCAAACACGAATCACCTGGTCGCGCAACTCCCCCTCATGACGCTCCCAGACTTCAGCGATCTGTGATTCTCGGCCCGGCTCCACTAAGGCGTGTAACTCGAAATCGAACTGGAAACGATTGCTCCGCTTCGGCTGTTCGCTGTTGGAATCCACAACAATCGGAATCGGAATGGCATAGCGGCCAAGCGAAAACTCCGTGAGATCCTCCCGCGAGGTAACAAGCCCCAACGCATCAAAGTCGAACGGCGCTGGCCCGCTGCAACCCCCAACGGCCAACAGCACCGCGCCCAAGCACAATAGTCCAAGCCTCGACCACATGGCCAATCCACGCAGCTTGCCGACACCAGGGGTTGGAACCAACCGGATCATCACACCGCGCCTCGCTCGGGAGTTTCGCCGAATACGGCGGCAATAGCAGACTGTTAGCCGGCACGACCGTTCCTTGCGGTCCTGCCGGACCTTTCCCACCACAAGCATAAGTCATTCAGCCCACGCGGCGGCAACCTATACTTGGACGGAATGGGACGCTGACCTTGGGGCCGGTTCGGTGGGGAGGATTGTACCGATGCGACTGCTCGGCAATCGAAACGACAGGCGAGCTCGTCAACGCATGTTTACCGCCGCCCAGCTTGTGCTCACACTGGGCGTTTGCCTGCTCCTCTGCCTCTGTGGCGGCTGCTACGATGGCCATGCCTTGGTCGAACGTGCGCGTTCCGCCGTGCTCAAGAGCCGTGATGCGGAGATCGATCTGGGCACCTATCACACCACGATGCCGCGCGATCCACAAACAAACGCCTTTACCACGCTCCAAGTCCACGTGTTTGGCACCGCGCCGCGTTACCACGTCTCGGCCATCAAGAAACAACTTGCCGCCGATGAATTTCGGCTCCGCCATGGCACCCTCACCGCCATCCGTGGCACGACCCGTGCGGAACTCGCGGAGCCAGACCTGACCATCTTCCGCGCGCGAATCGAAAAGGTCGTGAACGACATCCTCGCCGACGCGCCTGTAAAAACGATCGGCTTCCACGACATTCAGTTGCAGTACGACGAAGAATAGGGCGGAAAGGCGGCCCGGCCGGGTCGCTTCGCGGTAACCGCGGTGCGCGCTGCGTCGTTTCATGCGGCATGCCCCGCTTTAATCCCGAAGGGATTCAATCTCTCAGCCCAGGGTTGGTCGGCTCGGCGACCTACCCTGGGTTTGTAACCGTCGCGAAACACCAACCCTGAAAGGGTTGCATCTGCGTTCGGACGCGCCTATCGTACACGGCATGTCCCAATCTTTGGCGAAGATCCTGGTACATACGGTGTTCTCCACCAAGGACCGCCGCCCGTTTCTTCGGGACCGCGCGGTGCGGGATGAATTGCATTGTTACCTCGGCGGCATCCTGTCCAATGTGGGTTGCCAGCCGCTGATCGTCGGGGGCTGGGAGGAGCACGTTCATTTGTTGTGCGCGCTGTCGCGGACGTGCGAGGCGGCAGCAATGGTGAGGGAGGTCAAACGCGGTTCGTCGGTGTGGATCAAGACGAAAGGCCGCGGCCTGGAGGGCTTCGCATGGCAGAACGGTTACGGCATATTTTCGATTGGTTTCTCGCAGATCGAAGCGGCGCGCGCTTACATCGTTGGACAGGAGGAACATCACCGCCAGATTTCATTCCAGGATGAATTTCGGGCGTTACTGAAACGGTATGAGATCGAATTTGATGAACGGTATGTGTGGGATTGATGCAACCCTTGCAGGGTTGCGGATCGGGGTGGGGATGCGATCCCAGGGTAGCCGCTGCGCGGCAACCCTGGGCTGAGTGATGCAACCGCTTCGCGGTAACCGCGGTCTGCGCTGCGTCGATTCATGCGGCATGCCCCGCTTTCATCCCGAAGGGATTCAATCTCTCAGCCCAGGTTGGGTCGGCTCGGCGACCTACCCTGGGTTCGCATCTCCTCTTGCGCCCGCCGACAAAGCTGCCCGCAAGCCGCGTCGATCGCTTCCCCCTTGCGGTGACGAAATTTCACCGCCACGCCGCGCGCTTCCAACGTCTGGCGAAACGTCCGCTGTGCCGCCAGGCCCGGCGTTTGATAAGGCAATCCGGCCACCGGGTTGTACGGGATCACGTTCACCAGTGCCGTGCGACTGGCCAGCAAATCCGCCAGTTGCTCGGCATGCTGCCGGCTGTCGTTCACCCCGGCCAGCAGCACATACTCAAACGTGAGCCTGCGACCGGACACGTCGAAGTAGTGATCCGCCTCGACCAGAACCTCAGCGAGCGAAATCGTTCCACTCACGGGCACGATCCGCCGCCGAAGTTCGTCGTTCGGAGCGTGCAATGACACGGCCAGGCGATACCGCGGCGTGGTTTCCGACAACCGCCGCATCGCCTTCGGCAGGCCCACGGTCGAAACCGTGATCCGCCTCGCACTGATTCCCAGGCCGTCTTCGCGGCTCGCTTCCGCCAGCGCGGGCAGCAGCGCGTCGAGGTTCGCCAGCGGCTCGCCCATGCCCATCACCACGATATGACTCAGCCGCTCGTCGGGTCCGAGCAACCTCTGCAGCCGCAGCATTTGCTCCACGATTTCGCCCGTGGCCAGATTGCGCTGCAACCCATCCAGCCCGCTTGCACAGAACACGCATCCCATCCCGCAGCCAACCTGCGTGCTGAGGCAAATCGTCCGCCGTCCCACTCGCCCCGCCGGGGAAAGGCGCGGCGACCGGTCTTCTCGCAGCAGTACGCATTCGACCTGCCCGCCATCCCGCATCGTGAGCAGCAGTTTTTCCGTGCCGTCGGCCGCCTGCGCGTGCCGTGCGATCTCAGTGCTCCACGGCGTGAAGTCGCGCGCCAACTCGCACCGCAAGCCCCGCGGCAGATTGGTCATTGCCTCGAACCCGGCCGCGCGCCGTTCAAACAGCCAGTTGCGTACCTGCCCTAGACGATACGCGCCCTGCCCCCGGGCTTGGAACCAAGGCGCGAGCAAGGAATCAATCGCGTCCAACAAATGCGCCACTCGACCAAAACCCCACGATCAGGAAGAAGTACCACGATGCGGTTTCAATCAACCCAACCGCTGGCTGGTTGATTCGCGCGTCACTTCGACTTAGCGCCGCGAACTCGATACCGCCGCGGGCAGCCACGTCCACAGATAATATGCCCGCGGCGCCATCAAATCCAACACCGAGCGAACCTCCGCCAAACTCCGCGCCGGCACCGCGGAGTCTACCCCCAGCAGCGACCCCAGCAGCGTCGGCGGCTCTTCATATTTTACGCACCGCACTTCGTCCATGTTGACATTCGCCAGTTCCGCCGCACGCTCAATCGCCGCCTCGATAAACCCGATCTTGTCCACCAACCCGCGTTCCACGGCCTGCTCGGCCGTAAACACCTGACCAGTCGCAGCCGCGTCGAGAGCCGCCGCGTCGTCCTTGAACTTCGGCCGACCGCTCACGACGATTTTCTTGAACCCGGAAAAACTCTCGTCCACCAATGCCTGCAACACGTTGCGTTCTTCCTCGGTCATCGGCTTGGTCGGCGAACCCATGCCTTTCAACGGGCCGCTCACGATCGAATCGTCTTTGACTTGAAACATCTTCAGCGAACCGGAAAGGTCGTAATGCGGAATGATCACGCCGATCGAACCAGTCCACGTCGTCGGCTCTGAAAAAATCGAATCGGGCTTTTCGCCCACTGCCATGGCAATGTAATACCCGCCGCTGGCGCACATGCTTCCCATGCTCACCACCAGCGGCAGGTTGCGATCCTCGGTGAGTTCCCGCAGATGGTGATACAGGTAGTCGCTCCCCGTTACCGTCCCGCCCGGAGAATCGATCCGCAGTACCACGCCCACCACGTCGTCGTCCTCGCGCACCCGATCGATCTGCTTCTTGGCAAAGCTCCCCTCCCCATCCATGATCGCACCGCTCACCTCGATGATCGCGAGCTTCGGCCGCGCCGTCTTCGAGAGCGAGTGATATTTCTCCTGGGGCTGGTCGGCGGGACTGAAATAACTCTGGTAACGACCATACATGCCGACGCAGGTTATCACCGCCAGCACCAACGCGGCCAATAACCACTTGCCAAACCGACCGAACAACGTCGCTGGCGGTGGCGGTTGAATCATGATCGGCTGCGGCGCCGAGGCGATAGGCGCGGAACCCATTTGCGATGACGGCAACGAAGTATCCGATTGGTCCATGACGCGACTCCCTTTCCCGGAATATGTGCTAGCAGCCCACGCTCACCCAACGCCATTCTAAGACATACCCCACTCCCGATGCAAAGTCGTCCGGGGTCTGGTCCATTTTTCGGCCAACCGGTTATGACTCCACCGTACCAGCGTCGACCGAAAACATGGACCTGACCCCTTCGCCTTGGCTAATCGGCCTGCTGCCGCTAAAGTAGACACTCTTTAGCACACCAAGGAGCCTCCGCGTGTTCGTTGCCGCTTCCACCGCATGTTTTCCAGACCTGTCGCCGACCGAAGTTCTTGAGTTGCTGAACGATCTGCGATTCACAGCGATCGAGTTGCCGATTCGCGAGTCCGGCGGCTGGCCACGGCCGTCCTTGATTCAGGACGACTTCGAACGCTCTGTCCATCTTTGCCGCGATACACACCGGCTCAACGTCGCCGCGCTGGACATCGAACTGGCTCCCGGTCCCGATTACTACCAGCAGTTCAACGCTTGCTGCAAACTGGCCAAGGCGGTCAAGGTTGCCTCCCTCGTCGTGCCGGCAGCCGAACTCGGTACACCCTTCAACGAAGAAATCGAACGACTCCGCAAGCTCGTCGAAATCGCCTCGCTGGAGAGTGCCGTCGTCGGCCTCAAAACTCAAATCGGCACGATGACCCAGGATCCCGATACGGCCGTCGTCCTCTGCAACCAGGTTCCGGGGCTTCGGCTCACCCTCGATCCAAGCCACTACATCACCGGCCCGCATCAGGGGGGAAACATCGACAAGGTGATGAAGTACGTCCAGCATGTCCACTTGCGCGATTCGACGAAAGACAAACTGCAAGTCCGCGTCGGCCAGGGCGATATCGACTACGGCAAGCTGATTGGGCAACTCAACCGAGTTGGCTACGATCGCGCACTGTGCGTCCAGATGACGCCGATGGAAGGCTTCGACCATCGCGCCGAAATGCGCAAACTTCGCCTGCTGCTCGACAGCCTGCTGTAGGTCCAGCCTGCCGGGCCGGACCTGGGTGCCAAGCCGAAGGGGTCCAATGCACGGAACGGCACGGAGGCCATCATCCCGTGCCGGCTCGATTGCAGCGTAAGGACGAATGGATCAGCAGTGGCGCCCTCGCGAGTCAATCCCTCATTCTTGGCCACCACAATCTCGGAATTTTCTTGTGGTAATTGTGCCAAGACCTGTGCTATGGTGGCGTCTGCTTGGATCGTTCGG
>JAKEGR010000311.1 GCA_022615465.1 Planctomycetota bacterium
ATCAGTCCACCGGCGTCGTGCACAGCTTTCGTTACCGCCTTCCACCCCTCCACCTGCTCGGGCGAATGAATGCCCGGCGTCGCGGGATAGCCCACGCCCTGGGGCGAAATCTGCGTCGCCTCGGTGATAATCAACCCCGCCGACGCGCGCTGCCGGTAATACGTCGCCATCAACGGCGTCGGGATGGTTTGCGGCGCCCGATTGCGGGTCATCGGGGCCATCACGATGCGATTGCGCAGATGCAACAGCCCCAGCGCCATCGGAGTGAAAAGTTCTTCGCTCATCGGTGACCTCCTCAGCGTGTGTACTGAACCTTGTGTCGGCGGATATCCCGCGCCTCGCCGCCATCACCCCGCCCAGCTCCGGGCCGCGAACACCGAATCCACCGGCGTATGAAACAGGTGGTTGGCGTAGTTGCTGATGGTCTTCACGGCGATGGCGAGAACCACCTCCAGCATGTGCCTTTCGGTGTAACCGGCGGCGCGGAACGCGGCGACGTCGGCGATACTGGGCAGGCCCCGCGTCTTCACCATCAGCCGCGTGAATTCGCTGAGTGCCCGCAGCTTGGAATCGGGAACGGACGTGCCGTCGCGAATCGCATCCGTTACTTCCGTCGGCACCTTGGACATGGCGTCGGCCACGAAGCTGTGGGCCGCGACGCAATAGCGACAGCCGTTCTCGCGGCTGACGGTAAGCAGCACGACCTCCTGCTCGACGGGAGTGAATCCGGAGTCTTGCCGGAACAGCGCGTAACCCTGAGCATAGGTGCTGAGCAACCCAGGCGAATTCGCCATCACCGCGTACATGTTCGGCACGAAGCCGAGCTGTAGTTGAGCAGTTTCCAGGATTTCCTTGGCGCCGGACGCCGCATCGGCGGCCGATAGCGGACCTAACTGAGACATTTTATATTCCGCGGACATGACCGGATTCCTCCTTAGTTGTTTTGGACCGCTCGGTCCATATTTGACAAAAAAATTAATCGAGCGCGGCCAACACCACATTCGCCACGCGCTTGACAGTCCTCGGATCGGCTCCCGCCTTCACCATCGTCCGCAAGCCGCTGATATTCGAGACGATGTAATCCGCGAGCGCTTCCGGGCGATGGGTGGGGCGAATTTCGCCTGCGTCGATCCCTCTTTTTATCGCCGCTAAGAACACGTCGCGAAACCCCGTAACCCCCGCCCGCACGCGGCGCGCGACACCGCGATCCGATTGCCCAAACTCGGCCGCCGTATTCATCACCAGGCAACCTCGCGGCCTATCCGCGCTGCGGGCCTCGTCGGCTATTTTCAGCAGTATCGCCGCAATGAATTTCTTCGCCGACTGCGATCGCGCCAACCCGGCGGAAAGCTCCGCCGTCAAGCGCTCGGAATAGCGCTTGAGGCACTGTTCGAAGAGTTCCTGCTTGCCGCCAAAAGTCTGATAGAAGCTGCTCTTGGACAGCCCCATCGCCGTCAGCAAATCCTGCATGGACGTGGCTTCGTAACCCTGCCGCCAAAACACCTCGAGCGCAGCGTCGAGCGCCACGGTCGGATCGAATTCAAGGGGTCTGCCAATCGACATGGGGCCAGTTTAGGACTGACCGGTCCGGATGACAAGCCACTGTCCGAGAGAATATTTTTCTCGGACAGTGTAAGAAATCCCCTCCGTCTCCGACTACTGGACAAGCCAATTTTGCCCGGAGAACCTATGCCTACCGAAAAATTCGTCTTGCTGGCCCGCCCCCACCCGTTTATCGTTGCCGATATGAAACCCATGCTCGAACAGAGTGGATTTACGGCGACCGCCCTCCAGAAAATGGCCGATTTGTCGGCACTGGCGCGCAAATCCTCGGGCGCGGTCATCTCGCTGGCGCTCACATCCCCGATCAGCGAAACCCCGGAATCCGTTTTCGCGAAATTACGCCGCAGCGCGCCCGAGATCCCCGTACTGTTTGCCGGCCTGCCGCCGCTCGCCAAGGTTTCGAGTAAACTTGCGCATCTGGCCAAGGAGGCGGGAATCGACGCGGCTATCCTGGAGATCGCAGCGGAGCACGAGAACTCGGCTCAGCTAGGCGCTCCGCGCACCTTCCTCTATGTCAGCGCCGAGGATTTTTCCTCGGGAGAGAGGAAAAGCCTTGCGGCGCGCATTATCGCTCGTCATTTCGGAAACTAACGTCGGGGTGACTCCGCCGTGATACTTGATCGCATTTTGGGACGAAGGGCAGCCGGACACGCCGCTTCGAACGACGACCACGCCCGAGATTTACTGGCGAGCCTGCTCACCATGGCCTGGTTCGTCGAAGCGCGCGACCCGTACACCGGCGGTCATCTGTGGCGCGTATCCAAATACGCCCGTCTGCTCGCCGACACGATTGGGCTGAGTGAAGCAGACGCCGCCCGGGCGGGCCTGGGCGGCTTTCTGCACGATCTGGGCAAGATCGCCATCCCCGATGGGATATTGCGCAAGCCGGGGCCTCTCACCCCCGACGAATTCGCGACGATGCGAACCCACCCCCAAGTGGGGATACGCATGCTGGCCGGTCACCCGCTGGCGGCGTTGGTCGGAGAAGCGGTCCAGCTTCACCATGAACGAATGGACGGTCGCGGCTATCCCCACGGCCTCGTCGGCGAGGCGATTCCCTTGGTCGCCCGTATCGTCGGCGTCTGCGACGCCTTCGACGCCATGTCCAGTCAACGCCCCTATCGCCCACCCATGACGCGGGAGGCCGCCCTGAGCGAACTGCGCCGCGGACGCGTGAGCCAGTTCGACGGGCGCTTGGTCGATGCCTTCGTCGCCATCGACGCCACCGGAAATCTAGAGCCCATCGTGCAACATAGCGACGAGGGCATCCCGCTGCAATCGTGCCCCATGTGCGGCCCGACGCTGGCGGTTCGGCGCGACAACCACCCAGGCGATCACATTTTCTGCGGCAATTGCGCCAGCGAGTTCATCCTCGAGGAGACTTGCGGCCATCTCGTTTCGCGACCGACGGGCCGCCACGGAACGCCGGCCGATTTGGAACCGGCCGCCGATGTCGAACTCATCGCCCGAACCGTGCACGATGCGGTGGCAGCGCTCCCCGCGGGGGATTGGATTCGTCATGAGCCCACTGCGGGCAACGGCGCGCGATGACTCGCCTGTTACACACCGCCATGTCGCGCCACATCGTGCGCGGTGCGCTGCGAGTGTCGATCGTGGTGGGCACGCTCCTCAACTTGGTCAACCAGGGCGAGCACCTTTACGCCGG